>NZ_JBDNXE010000076.1:0-19315 GCF_047721585.1 Gluconacetobacter sp. | reverse complement strand
CCGGGTCCAGTTCCATGCCCAGCCAGTCGCGCCCAAGATGCTGCGCCGCCACCAGGGACGAACCCGAACCCGCGAACGGGTCCAGAACCAGCCCACCCACCGGGCAGAAAGTTTCCACCAGGGGAAGGAGTGAAACCACCGGCTTTTGCGTCGGGTGCAGTTTGTTGCCGCTGTAGGGCATGTCGATCACATCCGGGATGGGCTTTGCGGGCGGCGTCACGTTGCCCTTGGCCAGCAGATAGGCGCTTTCATGTTCATACCGGAGAAAACGGGACGATGATGAATAAGACTTGCGAAAAACGATATGCCCAACCATGCGGAACCCCGCCGCCTTCCAGGCGTCGGCGAATAAATCTATCCGGTTCCAGCCATAGAACGAAACAGCAAACCCGCCCCATTTCAGGACACGATGCATCTGGTTGAAGGCAGGCCGGAGCCAGCGCGCATTGTCGTCGTTGCGGACCTTCCGCCCGTCCCTGCCCTGATAGTTCACCAGGTAAGGCGGGTCTGTCAGGATGAAATCCACCGTATTACGGGGGAGTGCGCGCATAAGCTGCACGCTGTCACCGTTGAGGATGGTATTGCGGAAATCGGTCGCCGTGTTGGTGTTGCCGGTCATGGTCTTTGCCCTTTGTTCCGCGAGGAACAGCCCCCGCTGTTCCTCTGCCTCGCGGCGAGCAGCGGGGTAGCAACGGCAAGGGCGACCGATGGGGAGGGGTATCTCCCGGTCTGCACGGAGCGCAGCGCAGGAAGATCGGGGACACCCCATCGGGCGGCGTCAGCGCGCTGACGCGAACCCTTGCCGGCGCGAGGGCAGCGCCATTAGCTTTTTCTTCCTCTGCCGGGCTAGCTTTCGAAAAA
Source organism: Gluconacetobacter sp. (assembly GCF_047721585.1). NCBI lineage: Bacteria > Pseudomonadati > Pseudomonadota > Alphaproteobacteria > Acetobacterales > Acetobacteraceae > Gluconacetobacter > Gluconacetobacter sp. The sequence goes on along the minus strand of NZ_JBDNXE010000076.1, from coordinate 18,454 downwards.
TCACAGCTCCAGATCATCGACTGTCGTGATTAATACGACCTATTTTCGAGGCACACCGCAAGGCTTTTAGCCTTCGAGTAAAAAATCCACAGTGACTGATTGGCTGTACCAAAGGCGGCATAAATACGAGACTGCATCCAGTCATGGACAGAAACAGACGTCCGCTCAGCTTCTTCATGACAGCGGGCCCAATCAATGATTACACAGGAGTTGCTTCCCTGCCAGAGAGTCTTCACACGACAAAATGATTTTGAAGAGGAAGCAACGAACCGGCCACGGAACTAGATTTGGCCTTACAGTCGAAACGAGAGAAAGAAGGAGTGAACATAATCGGTCAATCTGCTCAGAGTCCAAGCAGATCGTCAAACTCACAAGGCCTACCGGAGCAGTAACAAGCAATCGAAAGAGGTCCCTATGCGCCTGAATTCACGTCGGAGTGCACCGAAACGCGCGATCGCCGATATCTCGGCACAGGCTCAATATTCCATACAAAAGCATAAAGCCAGAAAGTTAGGACTTACTGTGCCAGATGCATTTGTCCGCGGCATTCGCCATCTTGGATATCGAAGTAACGTCGAAGCGATCGCAGAACTCGTCGACAACGCCATCCAGGCATATGCGGAGCATGTCGACATCGTCTTCGGCTACGACGGTACAGACTCCCAAAAGAAGCCGACCCAGATCGCTGTTCTCGACGATGGGCACGGCATGACGCCGGACATGATCCAATTAGCTATGATGTGGGGCGGAACTCATCGTGAAAATGATCGATCCGGGCTGGGTCGTTACGGCTACGGATTGCCGTGTTCGACAATGAGTATCGGAAAGCGCTTCACCGTCATATCCAAAGTCGCTGGCAGATCAGCCAAACAAGTCACGCTTGACCTCGATGATCTGAACAACGGTAAATACACCGACAATGAGGGCGACACGGTTATTCCGTTACCGTGCGACGCCGACATCCCCCAGTTTCTGTCTAACTATATCGACCTACTATATCTAGACGGTTGGGAATCAGGGACCATCATTCTTATCGAGAAACTCGATCGCCTTGACTGGGCGACGACACTTGGCTTTGCAAAGCATTTAGATCAATGCTTCGGCGTCACATATCATAAACTGCTAATATCGACATTGATATTTATTAACGGAAATCCTGTCTCGCCGACCGATCCACTATTCCTTGATCCGAGCCATACCCTTTGCCGGATTGATGACGACCGAGCCATAGCGTTCGAACCCGTGTCGCTGATAGTAAACACGCCTACCGGGCCAGCGCGGATTCTCCTCCGCTACTCGTACCTACCGCCGAGCTTCGCATCGATCGACAAAAGCAGAGATGCCGTCGGGCTCAACGCCAATGAGAGATTTCCGATCCTAAAAGACTATCACGGCATCATCTTCAGTCGAAATGGCCGCCTTATCGATTGCAAGACCAAAACCCCCTGGACCACCTTTATTAACAATGACCGGTATATCCGGATCGAGGTGGAGTTCCCGGCGTCCCTAGACGAGTTGTTCGGCGTCACTACCGCAAAGCAACAAATTTCCGTGTCACCGGAAATGTGGGATCGGCTCCATGAAGCCGGGCTTGTCAAAGCGATCGAGCAACTTCGCGGCCGAGTGAGATCGTTGAAGACCGCGCGCACCCGGAAGAACGCAGTTTGCGCCTTTCCTAAGGCCGTAGACCGCGACCAGCAAGAAGCAATCGCTAGATCAAAGACGGTATCGAAGACGACTTTATCCGCTCGGGGAAAAGGCCACCGCCCTCCTCTCCTCTTCCGTGCTAGCGATGGATCGCTTAGCCTCAACATCGATCATCCGGCCTTCGCGCGTGGCGGCCGACCTAACCCGATCACCCTTCAAACTGCGCTGGAGGCTCTTTTATGGGCCATCACCAGTGGGCGACGGGACGATACCGACATCCGTCGCAGGATTGTTGTCGAAATCCTTACGGATTGGGGGCGGTCGCTCGATCCAGGCCTGTCGTCGATCACCGACATTCTTGCTTCCGAGACAGATTGAAACTGGCCTGCTGCCAGTTTTCGCGCCTGATCGCACTGGAATTTCGGGCCAATTTTTGGCATAAACACGCAAAGAATAACGGTGTTGAAAAGGGGGTTATGATTGATGTCGGAAAGGAGGTTGCGGTCGGGTCCGGGTCAAGTGCGAACCGTGTCCCCTTTCCTACGCGGCAATCAGAAGAAAGAGTTTCGCAGCCTCATGAGCTTCGAGGGTGCCCCCCAGCCCTCCTTCGCCGAGGAACTGCGCACGTTGGCGCGTAGCTACATCGATGATGGTGAGAGCCGGAAGCTCCGCACCGTCTGCCTCCTCGTCGCCGACCTCTTTGAGCAAGGCTGGCGCGTCGCCGTCGAAGACGACCACATTCTCTTCGAGGCGCCCGGCATCACGCGGCAATCGGAGCAGTCTGTCGATGACGTGAAGCGTCGCATTCGCCACGCCCTGCAAGCCGCACGGCAAAGGCAACTGCAGGAGCCCTCCGTCCAAACCTTTCTCCGGCGCATGGAACGCCGGACGCTTCGCGCGGCCGGGGTGCGTAGTTGCATTCTCGACCTGGTCGACAACGGCTCCGACCTCGCCACCGAGTTCCAACGGATCGCGTCACTTCCCTCCGATCAGCAGGAGGCGGCGTTGGCGGACGTCGTCGATCCGGTCGTCGAGATCTGCAAGGCTGGCGACCGCTGCTCCGCAACAGGTCTGCCGCTCAACGACATCTGGCGCTATTTCCGCCACACTTGGGCGCACGAATACCGCCCGATCCCTGGTCGCCAGTTGCTGGTGCTGATCCGAAACGCTGCCCGCCCTAATCGCCCGGTCATGGGCATCGCCATGCTTGCGAGCCCCGTCATGCGGGTTACAGCGCGCGACCGCTGGATCGGTTGGCTCCGAGAATCGATGGAGACGCGCTTCCTCACCGGCGAATGGATACCCGAAGATATCGCGAAGGCCTTCCTGGGGCGGATCGATGCGTCGATCGCCAATCTCAGGTGGGACGACCTAGCGTCCAAAAGCGAGATCCGGTCACCCGTCGAAACGACTATCCTGCGATTGGAGCAAAAGGCCTCGGGCGCGGCACACTCGCGTGATCTCCAACTCCGCGCCCATTATGAGGACAACCGAGTTGCCGACGGCAGCGTGCGACCGATGCGCGGCAACGTAAAAGACGCACATGGCGATGCCGACTGGCGCGCAGCGTCGGAGGATCTCCTTTTCGTGCGCAAACGATCCGAGCTTCTGGCGCAACTTCTATTCGCCAAGCAAATGTTTCGCGCGGCCGGCCTTGCAAAGAATCCGCGCGCCGCGATCGAGCAACTTCTCGCCGCGAAGACCGGCCAGCGTGCGATCGATATCGTCCTCACCGAGTTTCGTAAGGCCGGCCTATCGAGCCAAGTTGCTGACGTCAGTATCTGTGGCGCGATCCATCCCTACAATGAGTTACTCGGCGGAAAGCTAGTCGCCCTCCTCCTCGCATCGCGGGAGATCCACGATTATTACGCCGAACGGTACGGTTCACAGGTCAGCATCATCGCGTCCCAGATGGCAGGCCGCGCTATCTGCAAACCTGCCGACCTCCGAATCCTGACAACGACGAGCCTCTACGGCGTGGGTTCGAGCCAATATAACCGGCTTCTCCTGCGCGCGAGCGATCACGACGAGTTGGGCCACGACGTCCATTGGGATGCCATAGGCAAGAGCCTTACCGGCGGTTTCGGTACGCTGCATTTGGGCAACGAGACGGCGCACGCGCTGGGGCAGATGGCACAAGCCCGTCACAACTCCAGACGCGTGAACAACCGCTTTGGCGAAGGAACAAGTCCTCGGCTTCGGCAAATCAGAGAAGGTCTCGATGCTCTCGGCATCGACAGCGACGCTATTCTACACCACGCTACCCCACGGCTTTTTTACGCGTGTGAACTCGGCTCGGCATCGCGCGATGCGCTCCTCGGGATGCACTCCGAACCACCATTGCTTTCCAGCGCAGCGTCGATAGGCGCCGCGTGGCGCCGTCGCTGGCTGCTGCAGCGATCCAAACGCTCGGAAACCCTCGCCGCTATCAGAAAGCTTGGTCCACAAAGCGTCCATGCGACATTGATCTCGCCGGGGTCGGATCCGTCTCTGCTTCCGACCTGATACCGGCTAAAACCACATCAGAACGCTGCAGCGTCTTCGAAGCCTATCCAGTCGATGATATCGGGCCGTGCCTTTGCCACCTTCAAGAGGGCATCGCGTACGAAGCTCTGCTGGGCTCCGATGTTAATGACGAGCGTATCAATCGCGCGCGTCAGGGGAATCATCACCCATCGAGACGCATGCAGTTTGGCGAGATCCTCGACAGATGTATAAAGGTCATCGACCTGATGGCCTTCGTTGACCCACTGGGCATACTTATAATCCCAGAGTTCGTCCAAGCCGTAATTGATAACAGTCCAACCTTCGAGGCCGCGGCATGAATCGTACTGGACGAATCTCAACTGGTCACGGCTCGTCGCGAAATGCTCCCGGACGTCGCGGCTCGTGCCATCCCAGACGCGGTGCCCCAGGGAAACGAATTCCGCAGCAGGCTTGCACAGGCAGTCGCAGGCCGTGCCGGCCAATGATGGCGGCACGCAGGCCAGGAGATCGACCGGCGCGTTCTTCAGCGCCTCTGCCTCGTCGCACCATTCCTTTAAACGCTCCGGCTGTGAACTCAGGTCGCCATCGACGATGATGATACGGCCGCCAGCGGCATCCGTGTTCGGCTCCAGAACCCAATCATCGATCCCGAGATTTGTCGCCATATCGGACACGAACGCCGCCAAATTAGCTTTCATCCGCATGCAGCGCGTCAGCCGTCGCTTGCGCAATGACGCCTTGCCGACGCCCGCACTCCAGTCGGCCACAGTCCCGCGAACTAACTGGTCGACACCGTCGGAGATGACCAGGCTTTCCAAGCCATAGATCTTCCGCAGAATTGCAATCTCGTCCGACGGCCAGTCCTGCCCCTCGTCGACGAGCACATTGTCCCAGCCGAACTGATCAGCCTGATCGCGAATGAGCTTGTCTATATCATCGCGGCTGACCGCACCTGAATCGAGATAAGCGAGCAACGCTTGCTTGTGCTCGGCATAGCGCTCGAGGAAGTCGGCGTAGCCTTCGATAATGCCGAGGGCCATCATGAGGCGGCCAAAGAACCCGTGCGCCGTTTCGATACCGATGCCCCCAGTCTCCACAGCGCGGGGCACACCGAGGAGGGCCATCGATCGGCGGAGGTCCGCGACGAGCGCCTTGTTGAAGGTCAGGACCAATGAACGCTTCTCTTCGAACTGGTAGGCTCGATACGCCATCTGCAGGAGGATGACGGTCTTGCCGACGCCACCGCGGCCCTTCAGCAGTATCTGCTTTTCACCCATGTCCTCGACCCAATCGTCCGGCAGCGCCTGTTTCGCGATCAGGTCCATGCGCTTCCGATCGAGAGGCGTCGGTTCGAGGACGTCGAAAAGCTCAAAGCTTGGGTTCAAGATCTTTCTGAAGACTTCCGTTGCTCCGAAGTTCAGATTGGCGAAAGGGCCGGATCTGACAGGACTGGAGGTTTGCCCCAACGTGTTCAGAAGCCTCTCGAAACTCGTGTCGCTCGCGATGAAATTATGAGGTCTTGGCGGAAGCTGCGCTTCCTTCAGCCCCGAAAAAAGCACTAGTTCCTGGACGAAAATGTTCCCGCCATTCCGATCGCGCAGATATTTCTTGAACTCGAACATCTGTTTGAACGCCTTCTCGGTGACGCACTCCCCGTCTTTTTTGTTTCTGTATTTAACCGTGGCGGTTCTGCCCTCAAATCGAACACCGAGAGCGTTATGGGATTTCTCCTCGATCAGTAGGGCGAAGTTCCGAATAGATGCGCCTTTCGGAATGAACGGCTCCCCCTCAGAAGGATAGAATTTCATCTCAGCATCGAACGATCTCGGCGTCGCGAAGCTGCCGACGACGATGATGTCGATATCCTGGAATTTATATCCATACATTTTGAACCCGACGAATATCTTGACGATATCGTCCTTGCTCTGTGCGAGGTCGGGCCACAGCTTCAGCATCTGCTTGCGCAAGTGAACAGCGGCCTCATACTCCTGGCCGCTGTTCACACCCAAAATCTCGATCATGGACTACATCCTACCGTTTCAGGCGATCGCGGAAAGAACAGAGAGCGATGCCGCCGGCAAGTTGCCCCTGACCAGCAGTTCGTTTACCGGAATGACGAGGAGATCCGGCCAACTCTCACGCATCTCCACAATCCTTGGATCGGCCGGATGGTCCCCGGTCAATCCGCCGGCAAGCGCGATCGCAAACCGCTGACCATCCGAGCGCGTGGCGAGGATCGGGATCGTCACCGGCCCCATCCCCGGTACATCGACGTCGATATCGAGGCCGAACCGGACACCGTCAGCCTGGCGCTCGAGATCCTGGTGGAGCAGGACGGTCGAGGCCTTGATCCGCCGAGTGTCGAAGGGCTGCATCTCGCCGCTGATCAGATATGCGAGCAGTTCCGCGCCGACATGCCGATCGAGCAACCCATGCTCGAACTTGTTCTTGAAGCTGCGCAGGCAGCGATAGCACGATGCGTCGCAATTCTCCGGGCACGTCTTCATCAGGGTAAGCGCGCGTTGGAACAACTCTTCGCCGCGGTGGGCCAACTGGCCTGAAAAGCCGGCGCCGCCGGGGAGGGTGTCGTAGAGAAAGATTTCCGCCTCGAGCCCGCTTATCCCCGCCGGCGTCAACGCCGGCCGATATTCCGCCATGAGTTCGCCGGGCTCGATCTCGAGCATCGACGAAGCGGCCTTGGCGATCGCCTCGCTCACCGTCCGCAGCGCGACATCCGTCGGATAGAAGCCGGGCTTCAGCTTGAGCGGCGCCGCCACGCGCAGCGAGAACAATGCGATGTCTGTGATGAAGTCCGTGCCGAGGACAAGGTGCCGGGTCGTGCCCGCGCCTTCGCACATCGGTTCCTTCTCGTCGGGATAGGGCTTCTTGTGAGGCCCGCCGAGCATCGCCGTGCTCTCGGCGCTGGCCTCGATCACACCGCATTTCGTGCAGTAATTATAGCCCTCCTGCTTCGGCCCGGTGTTGGACACCAGCAGATGCTTGCGATCGGGCATGCCACGGATCCGGTCGTTGATCGCGATCCACTTCTCAGTGTCGGCCGGGGTTGGCATCGTCAACTTCGCCCGCGTCGCGTAAGCCGTTTCGGGCATATCGTCGGGCGAGGTCATCTCGTCCACATAGACGGGATGGGCAAAGCCTGGCGGACGCAGCCAATATTGCGTCGGTCCGAACGTGCTTTCGCTGCCGCAGGCGTGGCAGTTGTCGATCACGCCGGGTTTAAGGCCCTCGTCGAGCGGCACCGTCTGCGCGAAGTGGCATTCGGAGCATTCGCGATAGAGGCGGCGGTTTTGCCACGCCTCGACACGGTCCTCCCACATCGGCGAATAGATCGCTCCTGACGTGTAGCACTTGCCCGAGATCCAAACCGTCTTGCCCGGCGCATATTGCGACAGCGCGACCGGCAGAGACTGCGACGGGGCAAATTTCATCACCGGGCGGAAGTCCGTCGATCGGTCGATGTCGAACACATTGAACGGCGCCACATCGGTCGGAAATGCGTAGCGCGGCAGCACGCCACTATACAGCAGCCGGTCCAGCAATTTGCCGGTCTGTGCCTTCTCGGGCGGAACCTCCTCGCCTTCCTCTTCCTGAACCTCGACGCCTTCCCCATCAGGCTCCTCGAAGACCTTCTCGCCGCCCAGCACCTTGCCCTTGAGGGCGTCGTCGATCGCTTTCAGGCAGTCGGCCGCCATATCATCGAGCAGTTCCTGCCGATCCTCCGGCGACAACTGAATCGGAATCCAGTCGGCGACGGAGTCCCGGAGCGACTTGGCATTCTTCTTCAGCCACGCTTCGAAATCGGCGCGGTTGAGGACTTCGGCTCCCGATTGGAATCCGGTGACGGTGCCCAATACCGAAAACAAGTTCGGATCGACGTCGGGATCGAACTCCGGAATCCGATCCTGGTGATAGCGCTGGAGCAGATAGGCCCGGACATGGCGACGCACGATTTCGGGGTTATTGAGGGTGAGCTTGGGGTCGACCACCGGCCCCGCGATCATCGCCTCGGGGTCGCTGAAGTAATGCTCGTCATGGCTATCGGCGCTTCCGAAGGCCACCACGGTCGCGACCGCGTTGCCCCGGCGTCCGGCACGACCAGCGCGCTGCTGGTAGTTCGCGCGACCAGGCGGCATGTTGCGAAGCGCCACGCCAGAGAGTGCGCCGATGTCGATGCCGACCTCCATCGTGGTCGTGCTCGAAAGGATATCGATCGCCGTCGAGCGGTTCGCCGCCGCGCCCCAATCGAGCGCCACGTCTTGGAAGAGAAGCTCATTTTCCTCCGCACGTGAAAAGACGTCTTCGCTCTGCGGCGCGTTTAGCTGCGCCGTATGTTCGGCCGCGATCAACGCCATCGGCCTGTGCTCGGGATCGTGGAGCGCCGCTATGACGGGTGCCCGATAATAGCCTTTGCGGGCGACGAAGACAGGGTCCGTAGCGGGATCGAGGGAGACGATCTCCCTGCTGCCGCAATCGAGGCAATGCGGCAGCTTCGGCACGGGTCGGTGAACCGAACGGCATGCGCCGCAGCGCACCCACTCGCCATCCATGAGCAGCGAGAGATTCTTGCCAGCGAGGCGCTTGAACCCGCTTTCCATCTCTTCGGCAAAGATCTGCATCAGGGCAGGCTGCCATTGCTTGTCGAAGAGCGAGTAAGCGGTCTTGTCGGGGAGCACGCGGCGCATCGCCTTGAACGAACCCTTTTGCGATCGCACGCTGGTCCCGCTTCCGCCACCGCGCTTGTACCAGGTGCTCGGCATGGCGTTCAGCCAGAAGGCCTTCGGCCTCCAGCATCGCAGCCAGGCACGAGCCAGTGCGATCTTGTCTTCGTTGGTATCCGCAATTCCCGGGATTGCCGGCAACGCATGAACCGCCGCCGCCTTGTCGACACTCTCGCACAGCGAGGCGAGCGCGAGCGCTTCGAGTCCGAGATGACGGTCCCTGACGGTCTTGACGATATCGTCGAGCAAGCCCTCCGGCGGACGATCGCCCCTGTTCTTCATCCAGAGCATCATGAACTGGGTCGGATCATCGAGCGCGCCGGCCTGAACACCGGCTTCGATCGCGGCTTCGGCGGCAAAGTTCTCCCCCACCTTGATCTCGGGTCGGAGCCGGACACCGAGGCCCTTGGACGCAAGGAGCGCGGCGAAATATAGATCATCGAGGCTGAGCATCGATGTGATCATCGGGTGCTGACGAAGCCGGTCGAAGCCCCATACGATCAGCGTTCGAAGCGCATCGCGCACCGAATAGAGTTGGAGGTTCGGCGCGAGGCGGGCGGCGACCTGACGGGAGTCGCTGAATACCAGCACCTTGCGTCCACGCAGCGGCGCAAAGCTCGACGCCCGCTGCGGCCCAGGCGGCTGGACCTGAATCTGGCGTGCGACCAGGGCCTGGAAAGGCTGATCCCCCTTGGTCTGGTGATCCTGAACCGAGGTCCGCCCAAAGGCCGCCGTATCGCCGCAGACGGCGCAGGGCGTGAACTGGCCGCGCACCTCAAGCCGATTGTCCTGATTGCCCTCATCGTCAGCGGGCGGCGTGACGCGATCCTTGCGCAGGTACACCGTGCGGGTTCGCGGACTCTGATTGAGCGGGTTTATGCGCCCCGTCTCGAGATCATACTCCGCAATCTCGGCGAGGTCCGGATGCCTGGGTTCCTCCAGCAGGAGATCGAGATCGAGGAGCGGCGAGGTTTCCATTCCCGGCATCTTCAGGCGCCGGCCCGGCTCCGACCACAACGCATTCGGCGTGTCGACGTCGTCGGAATGGGCACGGACGTGGGCTGCGCCGCAATTCCGGCAGGTGTAGAATTCGAGCACGCGGGCACCGCAACCGCATATCTCGCGGGGCTGGCTATACATCTTGCCGCAGATGCCCGAATGCTCGTCAGTACCGAGTTCGGTGCAATCGGGATCCATGCAGACCCAGAGACCAGGCAGGCCTCGGTAAAAGTTGTGGATCCGACAGGGCAACAGACCGGCCGCCTCCGGATTCTCTCGGGCGACACTGCCAAGCGCGAGGAGCGCCGTGACCGCGCGGTCTGCCTGACCGGGCGTGTCCGGGAAAAGCTCTGACCCGAGGCTCGCCACCGGACGGGCGGCCTTCATGGTCGTATTCACCAGGAGGCCGAGCGGCGGGAAGGTTTCGAGAGCCGCGTAGAGATCGCGACCAATATCTCCGGTCGGCGCGACGCCACGATGGTGAAGGACGGGAGCGATCGCCGCTCGCCGTTTGTCCTCGTCCGGATCGTAGAAGCCCGACAGATCGATCCCAGCCAGCAGGTCGGCGTCCGCGCTGCTTCCCGTAGCCGCGTGCTGCCGCAAATCAAGGTCGCCGGTGACCGCGACGAAGCTGGCGGCGTCGACCCCGGTCAACTGCGATCCGAAGGCGCCCGCATGCTCCTTCTCGTTGAAGCTGGCCGTGGCGCAGATCACCTGGAACCGCTCGACCGGGATACCGAGCCGCGCGCGCAGCCGCCGCATCAGCAATCCGACTTCCGCGCCGGCAGCGCCCCGGTAGAGGTGGGCCTCGTCGAGGACGACGGTGAATTTCTCCTCCTGGTTCGCAGCTAGCCACGCGGCCGTCTGGTCGAAGATGGTCCGTTCGATCGGACGCATCAGCATATATTCGAGCATCGAATAGTTGGTGACCAGCAGATCGGGCGCTGCATCCTGCGCTTCGTGCCGCGTGATCAGTTCGGAATCCTCAGGCAGGGTCACCGCCCGCAGCGGCTCACCCGTCTTCGGGTCTGCCCACCGCGATCCCTTTGCCCCGAACCACTTTTCGAGGTCAGGCTTCGCCGGCCACTTTCCGCGCTCTTTCAGTTCGCTGCGAAGCTTCGACGCGCGCTGCTGATCCTCCGATTTCGGACCCGACGCCTGCCGCTCGATCTCGACGTAGAAGCTCTCGAACGACGTGAATTTCTTGCTATCGCGCTTGCTGGTGCGAACACCGGCATAAGGCGTCCGGCTGGTATAGCGCGCGAACGTCGGTGGTCTGCCTGCCCATTCGGTGAACGCCGCCGCCAGGCGGGGATCGCCGAAAATGGCCCTCAAACGGCCAAGCTGGTCATTCACGAGCGCATTCATCGGATAGAGCAGCAGCGCCCGGACACCGTGCTGGCCGCCGAAAGCCTTGGGCTTCGTCGCCGCCTCGCGGGCGAACTTCCCGAGGATCGGCAGGAGGAACGATTCCGTCTTGCCCGAGCCGGTGCCGGTCATAATGACGAGGTTCTGGCCGCCGATCAGCGAATGCTTGATAGCGTCCGCCTGGTGCCGATAAGGCGGGTCGAAGAGCAGTCTTGGCTGCTTGCCGTCAGTCTTCGCCAACGCCGAATACACCGCAAGGGCCGCAGGAGGCAGCCCCTCGATCTTTGCGAAATTCTGGCCGAGTTGATATTTGGGCGTAGATTCGAGGTAAGGGATCTGGTGGGTAACGCCGGTCCTCTTCAGCAGTGTTTGGCGCTGGCTGATAAGTGTCGCGTCGCCGATATGGTAGGTTGCCTCGATATAATCCCTGAGTGAAGTGTGCAGTTGTTCAATCGTCTCTTGTATCGTCGCAGCCATACAATTCGGTCCTTACTCTTCACATTCGAGGAAAAGATATTCTTTTAGGAAGGCCTGTTCCGCGCTCACAGAATCAAGCGGAAGACAGAACGACATCAGGCATTTGTCGGGAGCCACTTCCTGCCCGATCGTGGAGAGACGCCGCCGTGCCCAATCCGGCAATGGGAAGAACAGGTCGAAGCGCTTGGCCCCGTCCAATGCGACGATGCGGTATCGCTGTGGCCTCTTCAACAAGGCGTCGATCGCAAGTTGGGCGCGCCATGCCATGTCGCACCCCCGATACCGGGATCCGGGGACAGGAAAGTCGACGAGTTTCCTCAGTTCACCCCGTTCGAGGCTCGCATAACCCCAAAGGTCCGCTCCATAGGCCTGCGGGCGACGGACGATGTAATTGCCGTCCTGCCCCGATGGGGCCACCCACCGTGCCCGGTAGCTCCGCGTGTCCTTTGCCCCGTCGAAAACCTTGAGGTCTGGAACGTGGCCGGCCGGACCCAGCGCTGCCAGCTTGGCGTCAAGCCCGGCGATGAGAGAGGCCGCGCTCTCCGGCCTAGGGCTCCGCCTCCATGCATTAAGGGACAAGGATCGAAAGCCGATGCTCTTGAGCGATGCGTCGAGATCTTCACCAGGCAGTGGCTCGATCACCCGGACAGGGCCCCTCGAGACCACGCGCTCCCTCCATGCGACCGGTAGAGGAAGGGCGTCGTCAGGCGCTAGTCCCAGTATGTAAGCCGCGCCTGACGGATGCATGACGAATGAGGGCGGCGCGGCGAAGACCCATGTCGCCTTCACCTTCTCGTCCAGCGTAGTCACGTCGTGGAACTCGAGCAGATCACCAACGGCAACGAGCGCGTCCACGCAATCCTCAAGGTGGCCGACTAGATCGGGCACGTCGAGCTCAAAGACGCGATGACTGCCCGCCATCGACGAAACGAGGGTGCGTGGCGAACACGGGCACAATTGCCCGGCGAGGCGCCGCAAGCCGGCGAACCAATAGGCGCTGTCCACCTCGGTCCCGACGGGAAGCCCGAGATCACGGCGGGCGGAGGCGATGATCTCGTCCACGTTCACGATCTCGATCATCGGCGAGTTGCCTGTGGCACCGTCGGTTGCGCTTCGAACGGTACTGACGTCGCCATAGTGATAAAGCGAGCGGCTCGCGTCAGGCTCGCGGCGTCTTTGGAAGACGTGATGCGTTCAGCGATCACCTCCGACCATCGGCCGCCCTGCTCCAGCCAGTACGCGACCTGGAGCGCATCGGAGCAGGCCTCGCGCGAGGCAATTTTGTAACGTTGGGCTAGGTCAATGAGATCCTTCGTGCGTTCGGTAGGCGGGATCGTTTGAAACCGAGCGACGTCGCGGACCAGGACGAAATTGAAGGCGGCCGGTGCCCCGGTCGCCCCAGCGAAGCGCTTCAGATTGGCCACACCTTTCGGCGAACTGGCATACTCATCCTCAGCGTCGATCCAGTCTGTCCCGCAAACGAACTCACACAAAGCGTCTCGAAGCGCGGTTGCAACCCTATCACGTCGATTTCCCGCAAGCGGGCCTACGAGCTTAGCCGTAGACCAAATCTCTATAAGGTTAGCAATGCGCGGCATCATCAACATTGAGTAGGGTAGAAGGTTCGCCAGGCTCGGCTGAACGAGCAGCCCATGGAAGCCTCCGACGACAGTCGGCATGCTCACGATCAGGGTCTGCTGGATCTCCCCATAGGAGACGACACAGAGGCCTCCTTCATTCTCAGGGAGGAAGCCCTCGATCGCGCGTTCGAGGCTGATAGGCTCCGGCCGGCCCGGATGGGAGAAGGGATAGAAACTCAGTGCTGGCAGATCATTGCCTTCATGGTCGTCAACCAGCCGCAAGGTCGTGCCGTGCCCCGTCTTGTGCCACACCCAGCGGATGGGAGCGACTTCGCGCTGAAGACTGATCTGACGAACGCCCAGTTGATCGCCTTCGACAACGAGGCGCCCCGAAGTGGCGCGCAGGAATGCCCAGGGATTTGTCTCCTTTGAAAGAAAGATTGAGAGCGCGCGCTCCCAGCGTTCGACCGTCACCGGCAATGGCAGGTCGGCAATGGATTCGCTGCCGAGTTTCGCGCCAGCAGCGTCGAGCAAATCTACGTTCACGCGCACACGGTGGTCGGCGGGTCCGAAGATCTGCAATTTCACGTCACCCTCCCAGAGGCGGTCTAGGCTCGGCTCTTCGGGCTCAATGGTCGTGACCAAGCCGATATGCGCGGAGGTGCCAGCTATCCACGGCCGGGCATGCCGCATCGATATCTGAAGAAGGCCCGAAATCACCGGGCAGGTCTTGTCGCTTGGGCGAACCTCGACTGTCAGAGAATGGAGACCCAGGCTCAAATCTGAGAATCTGAGTAATATAGGACCAGATCGCCCATTGACGTCGACATGCACGAACTCTGCGTCGAGCTTTACGCAGTAACTATCGACCCCAAAATCGGCGAGAAGCGACACGCAGGGTGTCTCGCCATCCATCCATTCTGCAAAACCTTCGCCGTCCCACCGCCTCGCACCGAGGCCGACGGGCGCGAGCCGCACATTCTTGGAGACACTAAGGTGCAACGCACTAAGCGCATCAACCTCCGCTGATGCAAGGACATTTGGAAGATCGATCGCCAGTCCGGTCACGCCGCTGGCGGTCAGACTGATCTCCTCGCCGAAAGATGGGGCTGCAATTTGCTCGGATGAAACATAGATGTATCGGCCCCCGGGGCGAACGACACGACTGATAATCTCGCGCGCAAGACCGTCCGATCCGACCCGAAAAAGCCATGCCGGACCTAAAGTTATGCACCCGTCGACGCGAAGAAGGTGCTCCAACACTGGCTGCTCGCGGTCGAATTTGACCACGGGCTTGTAGGGTGACGGCCAACTGGTCAGGACACGCCGCTGGTCGCCCTGCAGTAACCAGCCCGCCGGCAGGGCGCCTAATGAACCGGCAACCTGACAACGGGTTTGCCGAAGGAACTTATTCAAGTCTGGGCTGATCTCGGCAATGGGTCGCAACGAGGGCAATTCCATGACCGGTGTCCACTCATGAGCCGATACTCGCCGTAGCGTCAACGCCGGCCGGATTTCGGGCCTTTGCTCCTGAGTTACAGTCTCCCTGCAATAGGCATCAGTCATATTGCTTGCCTGATGTACAGACGATGTTCCATTAAAGCGCGCGCGTTCAAAGACTTTTCGCGCGTCGTGTAACCATGCCCTTCCGCTGGCGGCTTTCTGGAGGTCGGTAACGATTCGGTCGAGCGTACTGGAATGGATGAAATGTTCGACGGCATCGTTCCTACCTCCGAGCAGCGCGAACACGATCCTACCCGCGACCTCCTCCTGCTGGAGAAAATTACGAAAGCGAGAACTCGCCTCATCACTCACCGTCGCAAGAAAGCGACCTAGTTCCGCAGGAGGGGAGTCGATCCGCGCGACAAGTGCATAGCGCCACTCATAGAGTGCCTTTGCCAGTTGTAGCTGCAGATCTCGCGGCAATAACGCATGCGTTATCGGCCACGCGATGATCGAGAACCATGAAGCCCATGGGCCTGTTGGCTTGAACCCGTCAAAGCGTTGGTGGAATTTTACAAACCAGTCTCTAAGTGACCGTCGATCGCAATATCGCGTCCAATAAGGGGTTCTTCTTTCAAAGGTCTCCCAAAACTCTTCGCCATCATAATCGTAACCTTGTTCAGCTGAATAAACGACCCACAACAGCCAATATTTTGACGCGCGTTCGCCTTTTGCTAGAGATGTATTGAGTTGTTTGCCAAGACTCCGCTGTTCATTCTCGTCGAGTCCATGCTCGAGAGCGAACACCGGGAGACCGTGGGCTCGACGCAGTTCCGCGAGAGCCTTAAAATGCGCTTCAAGACGTGCAGTCCATTCTGCAAATGTGTTTGACATCCGTCGGCGACGAATCAGTACGATGGCATTGATTGCGAGACATGCCCCAAGGCAAGCAACGCAGCCAAAGCCTTCTCGGTATTCATCGCCCGCCTCCCTCTTCGTAGCTCGATGCTGCTACTGCTTCGTTATGCAAATTAGGAACTTTAGCTACTAAAAAAGATAGCCTAGTTTGAACGAATTGACCAAGTTCCGGTATGCTCTCTGGGTAGGGCAGGTTCCATACCAGCATGGCATACGTAATACTGCGACGATATCTCCACAGCCCAATAGTCCCCCGGCTCATGTAGACTGTAGTGGCATAGACCAGCCGCTCTTCGCCTTGTGAAACGTGACCGACACCACAAGACCTGCCAGCGCTTCCTTAAATGCGGTGTCGGTGACGCGCCTGTTCATTTGTTCTTCTGGATACCGCCATGAGCCAGTATTTGTGCGACGCGCCTGTATCCGGGACTACCCATGACTACGATTCCGCACTCTGGAGCACGCGCGGGCAGGACGCTCCATATTACCATTTTCTATTGAAATAACAGTCCTCTGCCCGGATCGTGTGTCTGTTTTCCTTGCCTTGCGGTCGGAAGAGAGCCACGATGACGGACAGACCCAGCCAGTCCAGTGCCCCGGCGTATCAACCGCCCGAGCCTGAATTACGGCTCGTCCTGCGCCCCAACACTCCCGACCCGCGTCTGGTGGCGCTGGTCCGCCTCATGGCGCGCCGTGCGGCACGGGACTGGTTCCGGTCACAGCAACAGGAGCAGCGCCGCCGCTCCGGACCGTAAGGGATACCTCGTCATGAAGGTCGCGCTCTACGCCCGCTATTCCTCCGACAACCAGCGCGACGCCTCGATCGCCGACCAGCTTCGCGTCTGCCGCACCCATGCGGAAAAACAGGGCTGGACCATCGTCGAGGAGTATACCGACCACGCCATCTCGGGTGCCTCCCTGATGCGGCCCGGCATCCAGGCGCTGATCGCGGACGCACAGCGCGGACGGTTCCAGATCGTGCTGGCCGAGGCGATGGACCGTCTGTCCCGCGACCAGGAGGACATCGCCGGCGTCTTCAAGCGCATGAACTATGCTGGCGTGCGGATCTTCACCCTCTCCGAGGGCGAGGTGTCCCACCTTCACGTCGGCCTCAAGGGCACAATGAACGCCCTCTTCCTGAAAGACCTGGCCGAGAAGACCCATCGCGGCCTGCGCGGCCGGGTCGAGCAGGGCAAGTCCGGCGGCGGCAATGCCTACGGCTATGACGTGGTACGCAGGCTCGATGCCAATGGGGAGCCAATCCGGGGCGACCGGACCATCAACGAGGTGGAGGCCGAGGTCGTCCGTCGCATCTTCCGCGACTTCGCGGCCGGGCTGGGGCCGCGTGCGATCGCCTTCCGTCTCAACGATGAAGGCATCTCAGCCCCAGGCAGCGGCGCCTGGGGCTTCTCCACGATCAATGGCAACCGGGCGCGCGGCACCGGCATCCTCAACAACGAGATGTACGTGGGGAAGCTGGTCTGGAATCGCCAACGCTTCATCAAGGATCCCGATACCGGCAAGCGCCAGGCCCGACCCAATCCGGACTCCGAATGGGTGATCCAGGAAGTGCCGGAGTTGCGGATCGTCGACCAGGACCTGTGGGACGCGGTCAAGTCGCGGCAGGCCAGCGTCAGCGCCAGCCGCGATACGCGTGACACGTCATCGCCCGATCATTTCCGCGAGAAACGCCGCCCCCGCTACCTGTTCTCCGGCCTGAGCAAATGCGGCTGCTGCGGTGGCGGCTATTCCATGATCTCCGGCGCATTGCTTGGCTGCTCGACGGCCCGTAACAAGGGCACCTGCGACAA
The DNA here is from genome assembly GCF_047721585.1 of Gluconacetobacter sp. Classification (NCBI taxonomy): domain Bacteria; kingdom Pseudomonadati; phylum Pseudomonadota; class Alphaproteobacteria; order Acetobacterales; family Acetobacteraceae; genus Gluconacetobacter; species Gluconacetobacter sp. Next base: position 985 of record NZ_JBDNXE010000076.1, on the reverse strand, counting down.
CCGGACCAACATGCGCCGTGAGGAACTGGAGCGGCGTGTCCTTGATGCACTGCGCCACCATCTCATGGATCCGGACCTGTTCGCCGAGTTCTGCACGGCGTTCACCACCGAGATGAACCGGCTGCGCATGGAGGCATCGGCCGACATCGGCGCAGCGGAATCAGAACTGAAGCGGATCGAGCGCGACATCCAGCGCCTGATGGATCTCTATCTTTCCGAAGCGATCTCGATCGAGACGGTCAAGGAACGTGGATCGAAGCTCGAAGCCCGCAAGAGTGAACTCAAGGAGTTCCTCGCCACCGCCGAGGCGCCGCCGCCCCTGCTCCATCCGCAGATGGCGGAGTTCTATCACCGACAACTCGCGCGCCTGCACGACATGCTGCATTCCGAACTGGACGAAAAGCGCCAGGAGGCGGCCGAGGTGATCCGCTCTCTAATTGAGGCGATCATTCTCACGCCATCCGACAGGGGCCTCCAGATCCACGTTCGTGGTGATCTGGCCGGCATCCTGACGGTTGCGTCGGGCGGACAAACGAAAACCCCAGCCCGTTTCCGGACTGGGGTTCGTGATGCGTTGGCATCGCAAGTTCAGATGGTTGCGGGGATAGGATTTGAACCTATGACCTTCAGGTTATGAGCCTGACGAGCTACCGGGCTGCTCCACCCCGCGGGGGTGAGGGAGGACTGGAAGACCTGGCGGCGACCGACTTTCCCGCGTCTTAAGACGCAGTATCATAGGCGCAGGGGCATTTCACGGCCGAGTTCGGGATGGGATCGGGTGGATCTTTCCCCGCCATAGCCACCAGGTCGTCCAGTCCACCCTATTGAGGGGTGTGTTGGGCGTGTGAGGTTGGTGTTTTTTTGTGTGAGTGTGTTTTGTGCGTGGATGATTTCTGTGCATGTGTGTTTGCCTGATTTTATCAGGCGGTGTGAGTGAGCCTATTGGGCGATTAGGACCAGTTAGCTGCACGCATTACTGCGCTTT
>NZ_JBDNXE010000075.1:0-19399 GCF_047721585.1 Gluconacetobacter sp. | reverse complement strand
CATCGCCAACGGCACGCTGGCGGCAGCGATCGCGCTGGGCCTGCGGCTGTGGCTGGTCGGCGCCGTGTTCTGGATCGTGGGGCATGGGCTCGCGGTCTGGGGCGCGAAGCGCGACCCTTTCTTCATTGAGGTGGGGCGGCGGCATCTTCGCTACCCCGCCTGGCTTCGGGCATAGAGAGGGCAGGGCAATGATGTCCCTTGGCGAATATCGCAGCCGTGCCGCCCTCCTGTCGGATTTTCTGCCCTGGGCCGCGCTCGTGGAGAAAGGCGTCGTCCTGAACAAGGACGGTTCGTTCCAGCGCACGGCAAAGATACGCGGCCCCGATCTGGACAGTGCGACACCTGCCGAACTGGTGGGCGTGACAGGCCGGCTGAACAATGCACTCCGTCGCCTTGGCTCCGGCTGGGCGGTGTTCGTGGAAGCGCAGCGCGTCCCGGCGACACTCTATCCTGACGGTGACTTTCCCGACGCAGCCAGCCAGATGGTCGACCTGGAACGCCGGGAGCAGTTCGAGGATGAGGGCGCGCATTTCGAGAGCCGGTATTTCCTTACATTGGTCTGGCTGCCGCCAGCGGAATCTTCGGGCCGCGCCGAGCGTTTTCTCTATGAGGGTAGAGAACGCGACGGGCCGGACCCGCATGGCATATTGAATTCCTTCATCGATCGCTCCGACCGGCTTCTGGCTCTGCTCGGCGGATTCATGCCCGAGGCTACGTGGCTGGATGACGGCGAGACCCTGACCTACCTGCATTCGACGATTTCCACTCGGAACCAGCGCGTCAGGGTGCCCGAGATCCCGATGCACCTGGACGCCTTACTGGTGGACCAACCGCTGTCGGGCGGTTTGGAGCCGAAACTCGGTGACGCGTATCTGAAAACCCTGACGATCACTGGCTTCCCGTCGCGGACCTTTCCCGGAATCCTAGATGACCTGAACCGGCTGGCGATGCCCTATCGCTGGTCCACCCGTGCCATCCTGCTGGACAAGACCGATGCCACGAAGGTGCTGACCAAGATCCGGCGGCAATGGTTTGCAAAGCGCAAGAGCATTGCAGCCATTGTCCGGGAGGTGATGACCAACGAGGCCTCGGTCCTCGTGGACAATGACGCCGCCAACAAGGCGGTCGATGCCGATCTTGCCTTGCAGTCCCTTGGTGCTGATGATGTCGGACAGGCTTACATCACCGCCACGGTCACGGTGTGGGACGGCAGCGCCAGCATAGCGGCGGAAAAACTTCGCCTCGTGGAAAAGATCATTCAGGGCCGTGACTTCACCTGCATGGCGGAAAGCCTGAACGCGGTGGAGGCGTGGCTGGGATCTCTGCCGGGGCATGTCTACGCCAATGTGCGTCAGCCCCCGATCTCGACACTGAATCTGGCACATATGATCCCGCTCTCCGCCGTGTGGGCCGGGCCGGAGATGGACGGTCATTTCAGGGCAGCCCCGCTTTTCTATGGCAAAACGGCGGGAGCCACACCGTTTCGTTTCTCGCTCCATGTCGGAGATGTCGGCCACACGCTGATCGCGGGGCCAACAGGCGCGGGCAAATCTGTCCTGCTGGCGCTGGTGGCGCTCCAGTTTCGCCGTTACGCCGGATCGCAGATTTTTGCCTTTGATTTTGGCGGCTCGATGCGGGCGGCGACGATTGCAATGGGCGGTGACTGGCACGATCTCGGCGGCGGGCTGATGGACGAGGGCGATGGGCATTCCGCCGTTTCCCTCCAGCCCCTGGCGCGGATTGATGATCCCGACGAACGCAAGTGGGCCAGTGAGTGGCTGGGGCAGATCCTTGTCGGCGAGGGCGTGGCGCTTGCGCCGGAGGTCAAAGCCCATCTTTGGTCGGCGCTGAATTCCCTTGCGTCGTCTCCCTTGCAGGAGCGAACGCTGTCCGGGCTGATAGCGCTCATCCAGTCTAATGCCCTGAAGCAGGCGCTGGCACCCTATTGTCTGGGTGGTCCCTATGGCCGCCTGCTCGACGCTGATAGCGAGCGCGTAGGTAACGCCGACGTCGTGGTGTTCGAAACCGAAGGTCTGATCGGCTCGGGCGCTGCATCATCCGTGCTGTCCTATCTGTTCCATCGGATCGAAGGCCGACTGGACGGCCGGCCGACGCTGCTGGTCATCGACGAAGGCTGGCTGGTGCTGGATGACGGAGATTTTGCCGGTCAGCTCCGGGAATGGCTGAAAACCCTGCGCAAGAAGAACGCCAGCGTCATCTTCGCCACGCAGTCCCTGTCCGACATTGCCAATTCGCCGATCGCCCCGGCAGTAGTGGAAAGCTGCCCGACACGGATATTCCTACCCAACGAGCGCGCCATCGAGCCGCAGATCATGGCGCTCTACCGCGATTTCGGACTGAACGACCGGCAGATCGCCATTATCGCCCGTGCTGCGTCGAAGCGAGAGTATTACTGTCAGACGCAACGCGGCAATCGCCTGTTCGAACTGGGGCTCGGTCCTGTTGCCCTGGCGCTGTGCGCGGCATCCGGCAAGGACGATCACCGGCTGATCGACAGTGTGCTGGCGGAACACGGACGTGGTGGCTTTCTCCCGGCCTGGCTCGAAGCACGCGGCGTTGCGTGGGCCGCTGACCTTCTGCGGGAAGGGGACGTGTCATGATGGAAAAACTTTTCCATATCCGGGTAAAATATTTCCGTCCCGGACGTGTGGCGGTCCTTGGAGCTGCCCTGGGGTTTATCGCGCCAATCGTGCCTGCTCACGCGCAATGGGCGGTCTACGATGGGGCCGCGCATGTCCAGACCGTGCTGATCGCAGCGCGGGAATTGCAGCAGATTGATAACCAGATCACCTCTCTCGCCAATCAGGCGCAGATGCTGGTTAACCAGGGTCGCAATCTGGCGAGCCTGCCGCTTTCGACATTGTCATCGCTGCAATCGACGATTTCCCAGACGACGGCATTGCTCGCACAGGCGCAGAATATCGCCTACAGCGTCCAGTCCGTCGAGCAGCAGTACCAGCAGGTCTACACATCCGTCACGTCGGGCATGTCCGATAGCGCCCTGTTCAGCCAGGCACAGACACGCTGGCAGAATTCCGTGGGCGGGTTCGAGGATGCCCTGAAATTGCAGGCTCGGGTAGTAGGAAACATCCCGAGCGACAGTTCGGCCATGACGCAACTGGTTTCGGCCAGCCAGACATCGACCGGGGCGTTGCAGGCGGCGCAGGCGGGAAACCAGCTTCTGGCGCTACAGTCCCGCCAATTGTCCGACATTCAGGCCGAACTTGCTGCCAATGGCCGCGCCACAGCCCTGCAACAGGCGCGTGATGCGGCCACGGAAGCAGAAAGTGAAGGCCAGTATCAGCATTTTTCCCAGCATGACGCCTATGTGCCGGGCACGGTGTCGATGTTCGGCAGCAGCGGGAACTGACCGCCATGGCGATGGGCAATGTGGGCGTTATCGACACCTTCCTGAATACCTTCACCACCACCATCGACAGCGGCTTCGGTCTGGTGAAGGGGAATGTGATCTCACTGGCCGGAACACTGTCCGTGCTGGATATGGCGCTGGCTGGCCTGTTCTGGGCCTGGGCGGCGGATGAGGACATCATCCAGCGGCTGGTGAAGAAGACGCTGTATATCGGCTTCTTTTCCTTCTTGATCAGCAATTTTTCCAGTCTGTCGAAGACTGTCTTTGACAGTTTTGCGGCCCTTGGCCTGAAAGCCGGTGGCGGCAGTCTGGCACTCGGAGACTTCCTGCGGCCCGGCCGTCTTGCGTCCACGGGCTTCGATGCGGCGCAGCCGCTTCTGGACTCTGTTCACAATCTCCTCGGTCCTGTCGCCTTCTTTACGAATTTCATCCAGATCTTCGTGCTCTGTCTGTCATGGCTGATCGTGCTGGCGGCGTTTTTCATTCTGGCCGTGCAGCTTTTCGTGGCGCTGATCGAGTTCAAGCTGACCACGCTGGCAGGCTTTGTGCTGATTCCCTTCGCCCTGTTTAACCGCACCGCCTTCCTCGCGGAGAAGGTGCTGGGCAATGTCGTCTCCTCGGGTGTGAAGATCATGGTGCTGGCGGTCATTTCCGCCATCGCGTCGGTTCTGTTCGCCCAGTTCTCAACCTCCTACGGCAGCGACGTTCCCACGATCGGGCAGTCCGTCTCGGTGGTGCTGGCCTCGCTTGCAATTGTCGGCCTGTCCATTTTTGGCGGCAGCATCGCCAACGGGCTGATTTCCGGTGCGCCCCAGCTTGGCGCGGGAGCGGCTGTTGGCACCGGCATGGCGGTGGGCGCCATGGGCGCTGCTGCTGCGGCCGGTGTCGGGGCTGTTGCTTCTGGTGGTGCCGCAGCCCTTGGCGCCACGGCTGCCGCCGCGCGGGGAGGGGCCGCGATCGCCGGGGCAGCCACATCCGCCTATTCGGCCGGAGCCGCAGGCGCCTCTGGCGGCGCGGGCAGCATGGCCGCCGGGATCGGAGGCATGGGCCGGGCCGTCGGCGGGAATGTCGCGAATGCCGTCAAAGGAGCGGCCTCACGTGTCGGTTCATCCCTCAAAGAAAACTACGCAGCCGGCGGCCGCTGGGCCGCGCGCGGGATGGGGGAGGGAGGCGAAGGCGGCGAAGGCGGAGCCGGGGATAACGGACCGGCACCTTCTGGAGGCGGTGGCCCGGCTGGAGGAGGTGATGGCGGTGGAAACGGCGGTCCTTCTGGTGGCGGTTCCGGCGAGCCGCCCCGCTGGGCTCAGAAGATGAAGCGCCGTAACGCCGCCGCCCATGCTGCCGAGGCCGCGCATGTCATTCGCTCCGCCGACGGCGGGGGCGGATCTTCCTCAATCGATCTGTCAGAAAAGGAATGAGGACGATGTTCCGTCGCTCCACCACCCGCTACGGGACCACGCCCGAACCCGTGACCCCGTACCAGAAAGCGGCCCAGATTTGGGATGAACGCATCGGCTCCGCCCGCGTGCAGGCCCGCAACTGGCGGCTGATGACGTTCGGCTCCCTGTTTCTGTCCGCAGGCCTTGGCGTAGGGCTGGTTTGGCAGTCCGCGCGTGGCACCATCACCCCGTGGGTGGTGCAGGTGGACCGGCTGGGCCAGGCGCAGGTCGTGGCCCCCGCGACAGCGGGCTATATGCCCACCGATCCGCAGATCGCCTGGTATCTGGCGCAGTTCGTCCACGACGTGCGCGCCCTGTCATCCGATCCCGTGGTGGTCCGGCAGAACTGGCTGCGGTCCTATGATTTCACCACCACGTCGGGCGCGCAGGCGCTGAACGATTATGCCCGCCTCAATGATCCGTTCTCGCGGATCGGGCATGAGCAGGTCGAGGTGGACATCGCCTCCGTGATCCGGGCCTCGCCCGGCAGTTTCCGTGTGGCCTGGACCGAGCGTCATTACCGCGACGGGGCGTTCACCGGCACCGAGCGCTGGACCGCCATTGTGTCGGTCGTTCTGCGTACACCACGCGATGCCGATCACCTGCGGAAAAACCCCCTCGGAATTTACGTCTCCGCCATCAACTGGTCGAAGGAACTGGGCCAATGATCCGTCGCGCTCTTCGTGTCCTGCCGTTGCTTGTCCTGCCCCTGGCCGGATGTGCGCAGCACTACCATCCGCCTGTTATCCGCTACGATGACGCTGTTCAGGCCACGCGCCTGCCGGACCCACCGAAACCGGTGCGGGTGGTTGAAGTCCCCCGACCGCTTGCCTTGCCGGGACAGCTCAAGCCGCTGCCCTCACGACACGTCACAACACATCCGGCCCCCGAAGTCGCCGACCCGACCGCGCGTGTGACCCAGGCCAATCTGGCGGCGCGCATCCAGCCCACGCGGGCCGGGTTCATCAATGCGGTGCAGGTCTATCCCTACAGTCCGGGAGCGCTTTATCAGGTCTATGCCTCGCCCGGCGAGATCACCGACATCATGCTCCAGCAGGGTGAGAAGCTGGTGGGCACCGGTCCCGTGGCGGCAGGAGATACCGTACGCTGGATTATCGGCGATACCGAGAGCGGGGCAGGGACGACAAAACGCATTCATATCCTGGTCAAGCCGACCCGGCCGGACCTCACCACCAATCTGATCGTCAACACGGATCGGCGCACCTATCTCGCCGAACTGCGTTCTACCCCCGCCACCTATATGGCATCGGTCTCGTGGGACTATCCCGAAGATGACCTGATCGCCCTGCACCGGCAGGATAGTGCGGCAGAGGACAAAGCACCCGTTGAAACGGGTCTCAATCTCGACGCCCTGAATTTTCGTTACGCCATTCAGCCGGTGAAAGGCGGAACACCGCCCTGGCTTCCGAGCCGCGCCTTCGATGACGGTCATAAGGTCTATATCGCCTTTCCGGCTGGGATCGGGCAGGGGGAACTGCCGCCTCTATTCGTGCTGGGAGCCGATGGTGGCCCGGAACTGGTCAATTACCGGGTGCGGCAGAACTGGATGATCGTCGATCGCCTGTTTGCCGCCGCCGAACTGCGGCTGGGTGACAAGCAGTCCGAGCAGCGTGTGCGCATTGTTCGAACCGATGGCAGGAAGTCATGACCGGGCAAGCGCCGACAGTGGACGAAAATCCAGCGGCTCCCGCCACAGGGGGAAATCCCGCATCACCGCCGCCCGATCTGCGCCTGCGGGCGGAACGGCCACGTGTGGTCCGCCTCAGTCGCACCGTGGTCTGGTCGCTCGGTGGCGTGGGCATGATTGCGGTGGCGTTTGCTCTGGGCTACGCGCTGGAGAACAGCAGCCACAAAGCGCCACCGACCGCCAGCCAGGATACGGATGTGCGCCCGTCCGCCGATGGGCTGGCGGGGCTGCCCTCAGACTATGTCGGCAGCGGCGTGCCGAAGCTCGGTCCAGCGCTGCCCGGTGATCTCGGGCACACCATCCTGAAAGCACAGGAGCAGGGAAAAGTCGCATCCGGTGGGGAGGACCACCGGGCCGCGCAGGAGGTGGAGGCTGCAATCGCCAGCAAATTGTTCGTGCAGACAGGGGAGCGCGACCGTGTCAGCCAACAGGCGACCTCGCCCGCGCCGGGCGCTCCTGTCTCTCAGGGGTCAGCAGCCCCTGCGAACGACCCACAGTCTGGCAACCGAGCTTTTCTGGCCGGCCAGCCTGACCGCGCGACGATCAGCCCCGATCGCATTGTGCCACCCGCCTCACCTTATATCCTCCAGGCGGGCACCGTGATCGCGGGTGCGCTGAACACGAAGATCAGCTCCGACCTGCCGGGGCAGATCGTGGGGCATGTCACCCAGAACGTCTATGACAGCCCGACCGGCCGTTATCTCCTGATCCCGCAGGGCAGCACACTGTTCGGGGCCTATAACAGCAGCGTCTCCTTCGGACAGCAGCGGACCCAGATTATCTGGACGCGCCTGATCTTCCCCGATGGCGAGAGCCTCGTGCTGGAGAAACTGCCGGTCGCGGACGCTATCGGCCAGTCCGGGTTGTCCGACGAGGTCGACAATCATTGGGGCCAGCTTTTCAAAGCCGCCCTGGTGACGACCCTGCTCAGCGTGGGGTCAGAGGCGGGTACCAGCCAGAGCGAAAACAATCTCGCCCAGGCCGTCCGTTCCGGTGCCAGCAACGGCTTCTCCATGGTCGGCAACCGCCTGATCGATCGCAGCCTGAAGGTGCAGCCGACGCTTACCGACCGGCCGGGGCTGCCGTTCACAGTCATTCTCAGTCGCGATCTGTTGCTCAAACCCTATCAGAATGGAGGAAATCCAAAATGACAGAGCTGAAGATCACGGAAATCCCCGACGAGAAACCGGTGAAAATGACCGTGGCGTTACCTCCCGATATCCATCGCGATCTGCTTGCCTATGCGGCACTTTTTTCCGGCAACGATGGGACGATGGACCCGGCCCGGCTGGTCGCACCCATGCTCCGGCAGTTCATGATGTCGGACAAAGGGTTCGCCAGGGCACGGAGGCAGGTAAAAGCAGCACCGCCGAAAAAGTAGTCTCATGTCCACGGACGATGAGCTTCTACATATCGGGCGAAGCTCCGGGCACAGGGATTTTCATTGTCGGGTCGCCAGACAATCCCGAACTCCAGATGGGAGGAACCGCCGGCGTCGCGGATTTCCGTGATCGCGATGTCATGGCCATGCCGATCGCGGATCAGCGGCAGCCATGAGGCGGGAAGCAGGGCGATGCCTTCGTGATTCTGGACGAGCGCGACGATCCTGTTGCTGCCGATATCATGACGCCGGATCTTCGGGCCGATATCTGTCTCCCCGAGCTTGCGCTGGATGAGCGTCTCGAAGTCCTGACCAGCGTTGTCTCGTCCGATCAGGAATATTTCATGACGCAGGTCCGCCCAGGACACTTCCGGTTGTGTCGCGAGAGGATGACCGGTGGGGAGTGCGGCTACGATGCGGTCGCTCCACAGAGGCGTGACCCGTAACGCAGGGACCAGATTGCGGCGGGTGACGACCGCGAAATCGATCTGCCCGTGCTGGAGGCGACGCAAAAGCCTTTTGCCTGTGCCCTCGGAATAACGAAAGACGATATCGGGATATGTGGTGCGGAACTCCGCCGTGAAGGCGGAAAGCCTTCCAGGCAGGACGCAGGTCTGGATGCCGACGGAGATCTGGCCGTTCTCGCCCTTGCCCGTTCGCCGTGCGCGGGCGTTCATGCCGGCCACATTGTCCAGGATCGTCTGGCTCCAGCGGATGAATTCCTGGCCGAACGCAGTTGGTGCGGCACCGACTGGGGAGCGGGTGAACAGCCTGACATCAAGCCGCTCTTCAAGGTTGTGCAGGGACCGGCTGATGGCCGATTGTCGGGTGTTCAGGAAACGCGCCGCGCCGTGGATACTGCCGTGCTCGGCGATCGCCCGCACGCACAGCAGTTGCCACAGATCGAATGGCGGGCGGCGCACGGCCCGTCACACCGTCTTGCTGCGGCGCGGCCTGATGACCGTATAGACCGAGGGCAGCACGAAGAGCGTCATGGTCGTGCCGACGATCATGCCGACGACGATCACCGTGCCCAGTCCGAAGCGGCTGTTGGCTCCGGCGCCCGACGCCATGACCAGCGGCAGCAGCCCCACCACCATCGCGCCGGTGGTCATGATGATCGGCCGGAAACGAATGCCGGCCGCAGTCCTGATCGCCGTCACCCGGTCCAGATGGTCGCGATGCAGAAGCTCGTTGGCGAACTCGACCATCAGGATGCCGTGTTTGCTGACGAGGCCGATCAGCGTGATCAGCCCGATCTCGGTGTAGATATTCAGCGTCGTCACGCCGAGGGCGAGCGGGATCAGGGCGCCAAAGACCGAGAGCGGCACGCTGATCAGGATGATGAGCGGATCGGTAAAACTGTTGTATTGGACAGACAGGACGAGATAGATCGCGATCAGCGCGAATGCGAAGGCAAAGACCAGCGCGTTGCCTTCCTGCACATATTGCCGCGCGTCGGACTGCCAGTCGTAGCTGTAACCGGCCGGAAACTCCGCTGCCCGTGCTTTGAGGAAGGCCACCGCATCGCCCATCGTGGCCCCCTTCGCGAGAATGGCCTGGAACGTGGCGGAGTTCTGCTGGCCGAACTGTGGCAGGCGGTTGGGTTCGACATCGACGCGAATGCTCGCCAGCGCCGACAGGGGCACCTGATGTCCGTCCCTGTCGCGGACGTAGTAGGTTTTCAGCGCGTCGGGGGAGAGGCGCGCCCTTGGCACCGATTGCGGGATCACGTCATAGGAGCGGCCGTAATAGCCGAAACGGTTGACGTAGTTCTCGCCGATCATGGCGTTCAGGGCATCGCCGATCTGCTCCATGCGGATGCCCATGGCGTTCGCCTTCGTCCGGTCGACCGTGACCCGTACCACAGGGTTGTCGAAAGCGAGGTCGCTGTCCACCACTGCGAACAGCCCGCTTTTCTGCGCTTCCTCCCGCAGATGGGAGACGACGCCGAAGACGTTGCGGTAGGAGTCATCACTGCGGATGACCATCTGGACCGGCAGGCCACCGGTCGATCCGGGCAAGGAGGGGAGCTGGAACACGAAGACGCTGGTGCCTTGCAGGCCCGCCACGCGCTGCTGGAGGTCCATCTGGATCTGGTCGGCATTGCGTCGGCGTTCACCCCAGTCGTCGAGATTGACCCCGCCGACGCTGTTGGCGATCCCTTCGATGCCGTTCATCATCCAATGACTGTGCCCTTCCGGGATTTCGTCCATCTTGTCGTAGAGCGCCTGGGCGTAGGTCTCGACATAGTGGAGGTTGGCATATTGCGGCGCCTTCACCGCCGTCAGGACTAGGTCCTGGTCCTCGTTGGGCGCCAGCTCGCTCTGCGAGACATGCAGCATCACCGGGATCAGGAGGAAGATCACGGCGGCCGAGCCGAGGGGGATCCACCGATGGTGCAGCGAGAAATCGAGAACGGCCTCGTAGCGCGCGTTCATGAAGCCGAACACATGCTCCGCCATCCGCTCCATGAAGCCTTCCTTCTCCTTCGCTTTCAGCAGTTTGGCGCTCATGATCGGCGAGAGGGTGAGGGCGACCACGCCGGACACGACAACGGCACCAGCCAGCGTCAGGGCGAATTCCTTGAACAGTGTTCCGGTCAGCCCGCCCATAAAGGCGATGGGGGTATAGACGGCTGTCAGGGTGAAGGTCATCGCGATCACCGGGCCAGCGACCTCGCGCGCGCCGAGCAGGGCGGCGTCGAAGGGCGATTTGCCCTCCTCGATATGGCGGTGGACGTTCTCGATCACCACGATCGCGTCGTCGACCACCAGCCCGATCGACAGCACCATGGCCAGCAGGGTGAGCAGGTTCAGGCTAAAGCCGAAGGTGTACATCAGCCCGACCGCGCCGAGCATCGACAGCGGGATGGTGGCGATCGGCACGATCACCGCCCGCACGGTGCCGAGGGAGAGATAGATCACCAGGATGACGATGAGCAGTGCCTCGATGAAGGTCTCGGTGACTTCGTCGATCGATGCCTGGATGAAATGCGCGGTCTCGTAGGGGACACGGACATCAATCCCCGGTGGCAGTGTGGCCCGGAGTTTGGGCATGATCTGGTTGAGGCGCGCGATGATCGTCAGCGGATTACCCGTCGGGGAGGCTTCGAGACCGATGAAGATCGCGGGTCGCGGCGTTGGTTTGCCGTGAGGCGGGCGCAGCGTGCTGGCCTCGGAACTGGTGTCGGTATTGTCCGGTCCGAGTTCCGCGCGCCCGATATCGCGGACCCGGATGACCCGGCCTCCGACCGAGCGCAGGACCATATCGCGGAATTCCTCGACACTTTTGAGGTCCGTGTTGAGGTTGATGTTGCTGATCGTATAGACGCCCCGGATCCGGCCGGGTGCGGCCTGGAAATTGTTCTGCCGGATGGCCTGGGCGACGTCCGCGCCCGTCATGCCGTTCGCGGCCAGCTTTTCGGGATCGAGCCAGAGCCGCATGGAGAGGCGCTGCTCGCCGAAATAGCTGATCTCCGACACGCCATCGATCCCCGAGAGCATCGGTGCCGCGACGCGGTGAATGTAATCGGAAATCTCGTAGAGTGGCCGCGTCGTGCTGGCAAAGGCGATATAGGCGACGGCGGTGAAGCCGCCCGAGGTGCGTTTGATGACCGGATCATACGCGCCTTCCGGCAGCCGGTATTTGACCGCGTTCACCTTGGACATGACGTCGGTCAGGGCGCGCATGGAATCGTAATTCAGCATCATGCGCACCGTCACCACGCTGAGGCCCTGCGTGGTGGTGGAGGAGAGGTAGTCGATCCCCTCGACGGAGGCGACGGCCTCGCTGATCGGCTGGGTCACGAAACCCTGCATGAGATCGGAGGACGCGCCCGGATAGCGGGTCGTCACCATGATCGTCGAGGTTTCCAGCGTCGGATACTGGCGGGTCGAGATACCGCCCAGCGCGCGGATGCCGAACAGGATGATCAGGATCGTCACGACGATCGCGAGGACAGGCCGCCGAAGGAAGCGATCAGTAAAACTCATTGTGCCAGCTCCCGCAGGCCGGCCAGAGGCAGGGCTTCCGGGATCTCGCGCACCTTCATGCCGGTGACGAGGCGGTTCTGACCGCTGGTGACGACGCGGTCCTCCGGCTTCACCCCGTCGTCGATGACCACCCACCCGTTGCGGCGGTCGCCCGCGCGTACAGCCGTCGCGGTGACGGTGGGGCCATCGGTGGATGGCTGCTCGACGAAAAGCGTCTCTCCGTAGGCGGTATAGGTGACGGCGGTTTCCGGGACCACGAGGTGTGGCGCCACCTTCGCGGCAATGGAGACATGGGCGTAGGTCCCCGGATGCAGGTCGGCTGGCGGCGCGTCGAGAAGGGCCTGAATGGAGAGCGTATGCGAACCGTCGATGCGCGGGTCGATGGTGGTGACCGTGGCGGTGAAATCCTGCCCCGGCGTCGTGTCGAATGTAAGGTGGACGGTCTGCCCGAGCTGCACGCTGGCTGCGTTCTCCTCGGCGAGGATGAAGTTGACCCGCATCCGGGCGTAGGACGTCAGCGTGGCGATGGCATCACCCGGATTCAGATACTGGCCGAGATTGATCTGTCTGATCCCGACGGCGCCGTCGAAGGGCGCGCGGATATGCTTCTGGTCGATCACCGCCTGCACTCTGGCGACATTGCCTTTCGCGGCTTCGAAGCGCGCCGTGGCTGTCTCCAGATCCTCGTGGCTCTCCACCCCGGTGCGGATGAGTGAGCGGGCGCGGGCGAGATCGGCTTCGGCCGCCCGCAGTTCGCCGCTCTGGCGGATCAGCTCGCCCTGTTCCGGTGCGTCATTGAGGACCAGGAGCAATTGGCCTTTTGGGACGGTCGCGCCGGAATCGAAATCCAGTTCAGTGATCCGGCCGGCGATCTCGGGGGAGAGCGTTACCCCCTGGAACGGCTCGACCTGACCGATCGTCTCGATATGGGCGGCGAAAGGGACGGGTCTGACCGGCCAGACGGAGACCGCCGTTGCCGGAGTGTCCGCAGCCCTGCCGGCGGCGGGCAGGGACATCAGCACCGCGAGAGCGGTGGCATGGTGCCAGGGGACGGAGAAGCGTCGCACAGATATCTCCTGAAGTTATTGTTCTACGCGGATATACGTACCTAAAGGGCTGGAAAGTCCGGACATTGGAGGCCGAACGTGCGTCAGATGCCGGTCATCGCGCCGCGAGCCGGACGGATCGCCACTGATCGGGTGTGACATGGGCGTCGGCCAGTCCACCTCCCGTCGCCACCATGATCCGCACCGTCTGACGGAACATCTCGGTCTGTGCCCGCACTGTGTTCTGGCGCGCGAGCAGAACGAGCCGCCGGGCGTTGATCGGCTGAAGGATGGTCTCCCGGCCCGCCTGATACCCGGCTTGGCTCAAGGTCAGCGCATCATCGGCCGAGGTCAGGGCCTGAAGCTGGTTGTCCAGTTCTGTCGAGGCGTTCTTCAGGCCGTTCAGACCATCGGCGACTTCGCGGAAGCCGTTGATCACCACCGACTGGTAGTGATCGAACGCGATCCGGTAATCCTCCTCCGCCTGTTTTTTCCGGGCCATCAGGGTGCCGCCATGGAACAGCGGCAGAGCAGCTCCGCCGATCAGGCGCCACGCCGCGCCGGCGGGGCCGCCCATCAGCCCCTCGGCGGCGACGGCCGCGCTGAGGGTCAGACGCGGATAGAGGTCGGCGGTCCGGACGCCGATTTCGGCATTCGCCGCCCGCATCATGGCTTCGGCGCCGATGATATCCGGGCGGCCATGAACGAGTTCGGATGGCACCACTACAGGGATGTCAGGTGGGAGGCTGAAATCCGCGAGGGTCAAGGTCGGTGCGGTCCAGTTGGCGGGCGAATGCCCGGTCAGGACGGCCTGTGTCGTTCGCGCGGCTTCATGGGCATTGATCAGCGGCGGCAAAAGAGACTGATCGTGCGCCAACTGCGCTTCGGCCGTCACGACATCCAGCCGGGGCCTCCTGCCCGCCCGCCAGGCGAGCGTTGCCAGCCGGAGTGTTTCCCGGTCGGTGTCGATCACGCTGCGGACCACGGCGATCTGGTCTGCTGTCGAGGCCGCTTCGAAGGCGGTCAGGACTGTATCACCAATCACCAGCAGCATTGTCACATCACGGCGCTCCCGTTCGGCATCCTTCTGTGCGCCGGTCATCTGCACGAGCCGATGGTTGCCACCGAAAATATCGGGGTCATAGGAAACGTCGAGGCCGGCCGAATAGGCGGAGAAGGCCGGGAAGGTCCACGCCCAGGGACCGAACAGGGCGGCGCCGTATTCCTGTCGCCCCTCGCTACTGGTGGCGTCGATCTGGGGCATCAGGCTGCCCTGTGCGGCATGGAGTCCCTCAGCCGCCTTGCGCAGGTTGGCCTGGGCCGCCTGGATCGACCAGTTGTTCCGGAGTGCCTCGGTGACGAGGGCATCCAGCCGGGGCGAGCGAAAGAGACGCCACCAGTCGGAACCTGGCTTTCCGGCGGCCTGATGCGGGGAGTTGGCCGAAGCGAGGTTCGCTGTTTCCGATCGGGTTTCGCCGAATGTTGCGGCGTCCGGGAGCGGGGGAGCCTTGTAGGTCGGGCCGACTGTGCAGCCTGTGAGACCCGGCACCAAGGCAACGAGAATCAGCCAGGCCGGGCGTGACGCGGCGGCGATCCGTTTTGGACTGAGGGTATGGAGCGGGAAATTGGGTGGCAAGGCGGCCTCCGGTCGTCATGAACGAGTCTCATTGATACGAATATAGACGTACATACGAATTAAAGACCAGCCTTATTGGGACACAGGCTTACGATGGGGGTTCGGAAGCAGCGTTTTCTTGACCCGCTCCCATGATACGCGTACCAATCCACGCATGATCGCACGCCATCCGAAACGCGAGGATATCCGGCTCGACGCCGTGCTGACGGCATTGGGTAACCCCATCCGCCTGGCTGCGGTGCGAACGATTGCCGTGGGGGGCGAACATCCCTGCTGTGATGTGCTGCCGCAGATTCCGAAATCCACCATGACCCATCACTGGCGCGCGTTACGGGACAGCGGTGTGGTCTGGCAGCGCCATATCGGTCGGGAATACCGTCTTGAGCTGCGGCGCGAGGATCTGGACAGCCGGTTTCCCGGTCTGTTGGACTCCATTCTCGGGCCGCTTGTCAGCGATCCGCTGACGCAGGAGACGATTTCCGAATACGACCGGTCCCGCCAAGGTGCGCCTGCCTGACGGAAGCACAGGCGGGACGGCCTTTGCTCAGGGAGTGCCGGAGCCGGAAGGCGGGATGACGCATCCCGTGCTGTCGCAGGTCATGCCGGTGGTAGGGTTTTCGGATGCCGTTTTGCGTGCCTTCTTCCATGACTGGCGCAGGGCGGCCAGCAATTGTGCTTTCGGCTGCGCACCTGAAAGAGCGTAGGCACCGTCGAAGACAAAGAAGGGCACGCCATGAACGCCCGTCTGTGACGCACGGGTTTCATCGTGCCTGACTGCTTCGGCGAAGTCGGTGCTCGACAGCATGGCGCGCACGGCGTCGCCATCAAGACCGACATCCCGCGCAAGGCCGACAAGTACGTCATGGTCGGCGAGGGGGGAGTTGTCGGTGAAATAGGCCCGGAACAGCCGTTCCGTCATGTCCGCGCCGCGACCGTGCTGCTCGGCAAATTTGGTCAGCCGGTGCGCGTCGAAGGTGTTGGTGTAGCGGACCGAGGCATAGCGCATGTCGAGGCCGCATCGCTCGCCCATGGATGTGATGTGGTCGATCATGGCCTGGGCATCGCTTCGGCTCTTGCCGTATTTCCGCATGATGCGGTCGAGCGTTGTGGTGGTCACTGCCGGACCCGATGACGGATCGAGTTCGAAAGCCCGGAAAACGATCTCGACTTCGCGGGCATGTTCGAATTCGGCCAGAGCGGCTTCGAGAAACCGCTTGCCGATATAACAGTAGGGGCAGGCATAGTCGGACCAGATTTCGAGTTTCATGACAGCCTCCGCATGCTTTATAATATACGATTATACCCGTACCATAGTTTCATCAAGCGTCATGAACGTCGATGAGGAAGGAGAGCAGGGGATGAAGCCGCTGAAAGCGCTGGAGGTTGAAACAGGGCCAAATCCCGTCGCGTCGATCATCCTTGTTCACGGCCTGGGGGCGAGTGGCCGGGATCTGGTGCCCATTGCTCAGGCGCTCGACCTGCGCTCCATCGGCGCGATCCGGTTCATTTTTCCCAACGCGCCCGTCCGACCGGTTTCGGTCTGCGGCGGTGAGCGCATGCCAGCGTGGTATGATCTTCTCGCGCCTGACCTGCTTCTGCGGGAAGATGAGGCCGGGCTCCGTGACGCCCAGGTCTATCTGGCGAGCCTGATCGACCAGGAAGTCGCGCGCGGCATTCCGTCCCGGCGCATCGTGATCGGCGGGTTTTCCCAGGGCTGTGCGATGTCGCTGATGACCGGGTTGCGTTACCCGCTGCCCTTGGCGGGGATCGCCGGTCTGTCCGGCTATCTGCCGCTGGACGGGCAGACGGGAAGGGAGGCAACTGAGGCGAACCGCGCGACGCCGGTCTTTCTGGGGCACGGTGAAGGCGACACGGTCGTGCCGCTGGCGGCGGCCCGCCTCGCACGGGACTGGCTGCGTGCCGAGGGGCATGACGTTGCCTGGCATGTGTATCCGATGGCGCATGAGATCATCGGCAAGGAGATTGCCGATCTCAATGCCTGGTTGGTGGAGCGGCTCCTATCCTGACGACCTTGGGCAAGGGGGAACGTAACGGACCTCAGACCTTTAACGGTTCATCTCGGTTTAAGTGAACGGCAAGGTTGGCAGACCGGATTAATACCGAATTTCCGTCTTTGTCAGTTTTGTTTGGATTAACCGTGTGAGTGAAAGATCGCCTACAGGCGACATGACCAGAAAGCAACCACGCACGGTCAGATGTTCACGACGGTTATGCGCCTTACGCCAACAACCCGGAATCAACGATCTACCAACCACTCGAACACCCGCTTCACACTAGACAACATCCCCAGTGATCAGGTTTAAGTGTCTAAGAACCCAATGGAAGGCTGACAGCACTTGGCTGAAGCAACACGCACCCTTGCCGCATTTGCAGAATTTCGCGCTCAAATCGGTTCTGCCCGAGAACCCAAAGCCGAATTGATTAAAAATGACGATGAAACTATGCTAATGGCTGCTGAAGATGGTCTTACGCAGTTAACAGACGGGCCTATTAGTGGCGATAAGAGCCCAACAGTTACCGCGCCGAAGCTAATCGAGCAAAATGATCTGGAACAGGTGGATCTTTGGGCGGTAAGGGAAGCAGACGTTGTCTATGCAGACGAACAATGTAGCTTTGGTAAAAATTTAGAAACTGGTGTAATAAAACACACAAACTTAACCGGTGGAGCGCCGGCCTTTGCGGGCGGCGAGCTTCTCTTGCTGAAAGACGTTGTTGTCGTGAATGGCCAATCAGGTCGCTATCATCCGAGATCTGCGGACGAAATGTATGCGGTCGCATTGGCCTTTGCGAACTCTGGATATCATGTTTGGTCAATGGGGTATGACACCGAGGCCGACTATCCTTATCCGTTTATCGGAGTGCTGCCACAATGCGTAGCATAATCGAAGAAAATAACGAATCTGTTTTGCGATTTGTGTTTGGTGATAATAGCAATGGAAAGACCGCAGAGGAACGGGCGCGTTCTTCTGATCGGAAATTTGTTCGAAGCCAAGCGCAGATTACCGTCGCGACCCCTCGCGCAACTGGTCGAGTGTTGACCGCTTCCGAAGCACTGAACGTCTTTGGTTTTGAAGTCTTGTTTCAAATCTGCAGCAATGGTTCTTTCCCGCTGCTAAGCACCTCTGTTGAGCCAGCTAAGACGCTTCGAGATAGAAGAGAACAATTTAATCTTCCTATTGAACGACTGGCCAAAGCGGTTGGTATTTCTTCTGATCGTCTAGAAACTATTGAATCACCCGGGCACGTGTCTCCTGTTCGTGATCTTGAACGGGTTGCTCAAGCTTTGGCGTTAGACGAACGGATACTTGGATACCAGCCAGAAGCTCGCGGCGATAAAGCGCTAGGGGTGCGACTTCGTGAACTTTCGGATACGAAAGATAGCACTCATTTTTCTATATCTTCTGTAATTGGTCTTTCGGAAGCCGCTTGGGTAATTGAGAGGCAATTAGCTCTATCAGAACAACTCGGCTATGAGGTATTTTCACGGTCTGAGTTCGGCTTTAATCCAGACTCCAATTATGCATACCCAACATACAGACAAGGTTATCGGCTTGCACAACGAGCTAGGCAAGTGTTGGAGCTGGGCGATGACACCCCTGTCGAGAGTTTAAGGGCATTGGTGGAAGAGCGGTTGGGACTGCCTCTCATTCAGCAAGAACTAGAAGAAAGGTTTGCTGGAGCAACCCTTTCTAATGGTAATTGTCGCGGGATCGTTATAAATGAAAAAGGTAAAAATCAGAACGTATGGGTAAGGAGAATGACACTTTGTCATGAACTTGGCCATTTACTTTGGGATCCAGATCAGCGTTTGAATAAGCTTATAGTTGATGACTATAATATCGTCGAGGGTATAGGCGTAACACAGCGAGATGTAGTTGAAATCAGAGCAAATGCCTTTGCGATTTCATTTCTCGCACCACCGTCTGCAATAAAAGAAATCGCGTTTCGTCAAGTTGATCATGAAACAATATTGTCTGATATCGTAGAGACTTATGGAATAAGTGCAACGGCGGCTAAGTGGCACGCAGGTAATGTTTCCGGCATTGATTTTTCTTCTGTTCCAACCCGTAACCTCCCATCTCCATCAGATGACTGGATCGCAAGAGAAAATCTTACTGTGGATTATTTTCCCATTCAAAGCACTCCGATTTCACGGCGAGGTCAATTCGCGTTACTGGTTGTTAAAGCCCTTAGGTCAAATCTGATATCTAATGATACGGCGAGTATGTATTTGAGATGTTCCAAAGAGGAATCCGAACAGAGTTCGGAGGTTATTTTGAATCTTCTTCAATAGTGGTTTTCATATTAACCCGTCTCAGTTCTCATTGTGCTCAAGAGTATCTTGATGCGGGGCGGCCACTATTCCGTAAATGAAAGGGCACGACAAACTCCGTCACCGGGGCAGCACACTGGCATTGGGGAAAATGACCGGTTCCGGCGAGAGTATGCTGTTCATAATAGCCTGCAAATAGATATATCTTACCTGCTGACGTTACCGGGTCATTACAGGGATCTCTATCGCCGTGGATCACGAGCGTGGGCACACGAATGACTGGGGCGTGTGAGGCTTAAGCGGGCATGGCTCTGAATAAAGAAGCCCTCTGTTTGATGAGGGCAGGAGTTTATTAATTTTAGTAAGGGATCAGGTGTGGGCATAAAAAAGTGTATTGAAGCAGTGTGTTAGTTCCACTTCGTTCTCAACTTGCTTTTTCCACAATTTGAGAACCAATCCTGCCCCCGCAATACCCGATACCGACACTCCCGAAGCCCTGGCTCCGGGAG
>NZ_JBDNXE010000074.1:14935-19733 GCF_047721585.1 Gluconacetobacter sp. | reverse complement strand
GGTTGGGGGTGGGTGGGGTTTCGTCCTGTGCTTCCAGCCGGCGTTCGACGCCGAAATTGCCCTTGAGCAGCTTGCCCTGGTCGCGCAGCCGGTCCAGCGCCGCGTCGGCGACCGAGACGCCGAGGCCGAACCGGAGGGCGAGCGCGTGCGTCGTGAAGGGGCCATGGGTGCGGGCATGGCGGGCGATCAGGTCGCGGAGTGGATCGGCGGTGGGCGCGAGGAAGATGTCGGGCAGCTTGGGCGGGAGGGTGACCCCCAGCGCGTCGCGCAGGCGGGCGGCGTCCTCGATGGCGGCCCAGCGTGGCTGGCCGGCGATCGTTATGGCGATGATCCGGTGGTCGGCGGCGAGGGCGGCGAGGCTGGTTTCGGCGTTGCCTTCCGTGTCGCCTTCCGCGAGGCGTTGCGCGACCTCCTGTGCCGATAACGGGCCAAGTTCGCGCAGCAGGTCGGCAACGCCTTCCTGCCCCTTTGCGCGGTAGGCTGGGGTCAGGCGCTGCAATTCCCGTTCGACCTGCTCGGTGATCGAGGGATCGAGCAGGGTGCCGAGATCGACTTCGCCGAGAAGGTCGGCCAGCAGGCCGCTATCCAGCGACAGGACCGAGGCGCGGCGTTCGGCGATCGGTGCGTCCGTCGCATACATGAATTCCGCGACGTAGCCGAACAGCAGGTCCGCCGCGAAGGGCGAGGGGATCTCGGTGGTGACCTCGACGATCTGGACTGTGCCGTCGGCGAGGCGGCGGGCCAGGCTGTCGAGGGCGGCGAGGTCGTACACGTCGCGCAGGCATTCGCGGGCGGTTTCGATCAGGATCGGGAAATCGGGATGGTCGCGCACGATTTCCAGCAACTGGCCGGCGCGCAGCCGCTGTTGCCACAGGGGGGAGCGGTGGCCGGGGGTGCGGCGTGGCAGCAGCAGCGCGCGGGCGGCGCATTCGCGGAAGCGGGCGGCGAACAGGGCCGAGCCGCCCACGGCGTCGGTGACGATGCCACGGAGTTTTTCCGGGTCGAAGAGGAAGAGGTCCGCGCCCGGTACCTGTCCGGCGGTGTCGGGCAGGCGGGCGACGATGCCGTCGTCGCTGGCCACCACCGACGGGTCGATGCCGAACCGGCGGCGCACCCGCGCCGCGATGGCCAGTGCCCATGGGTCGTGCACGCGGCGGCCGTAGGGGCTGTGCAGGATGACCCGCCAGTCGCCGGTTTCGTCGCGGCAGCGTTCGACCACCAGGGTGCGGTCGGTCGGCAGGATTCCGGTTGCCGTGCGCTGGGCGTCGAGCAGCGCCAGGAGGTTGGTGGTGGCGTTCGTGTCGAGGCCGGATGCCCGCAGGCGGGCTTCGGCCTTGTCGCGCGTGTCGGCATCGAGTGTGGCCAGGAAGGTGCCGATCGCCTCGCCCAGTTCGGCGGGGCGCCGTAGGCCGTCGCCGTGCCAGAACGGCAGGCGGGCGGAGCGGCCCGGTGCGGGCGTTACGATGACCTGGTCGTTGGTGATCTGCTCGATGCGCCAGGAGGTGGTGCCCAGGGTGATGATGTCGTTGACCCGGGATTCGTAGACCATTTCCTCGTCGAGTTCGCCGACGCGGCGTGAGCCGGCGCGCTCCTCGCCTTCGGGCAGGACGACGGTGAAACTGCCCCGGTCGGGGATGGTGCCGCCGCTGGTGACGGCAAGGTGCAGGGCGCCGGGGCGCGGGGTCAGGAGCCCGGTTTCGCGGTTCCAGACCAGGCGGGGGCGGAAATTGGCGAAATCGTCGGAGGGGTAGCGGCCGGCCAGCATGTCCAGCGTGGCGTCGAACGCGCTGCGGGGGAGGGTGGCGAACGGGGCGGCGCGGCGCACCGTTGCGTACCAGGCCTCGACCTGGAGCGGCGCGACGGCGACGGCCGCCACCGTCTGCTGGGCCAGGATATCGAGCGGGTTGCGGGGTGGGTCGATCGCCTCGATGCGGCCGGCGCGCATGGCGGTGACCGTGACTGTCGCATCGACCAGATCGCGTCGGGTGCGGGGGTAGACCAGACCCGCCGAGGCGCCGCCGACCTGGTGGCCGGCGCGGCCGACCCGTTGCAGGCCGCTGGCCACCGAGGGCGGGGCTGCGACCTGGATCACCAGATCGACCAGCCCCATGTCGATGCCCAGTTCCAGGCTCGATGTTGCGACGACGCAACGCAGGTCGCCGGATTTGAGGGCGGTTTCGATCTCGCGGCGCTGGTCCTTGGAGACCGAGCCGTGGTGCGCGCGCGCGATCAGCGGCGGTGCGCCCGTTGTGCGCTTCTCCGTGCTGCCGGTGACCGAGGCGTAATGGACGGGTGGCCCGGTGTCCGGCGCGTCTTGCGTGACGCGTTCGGCGTAGAGGTCGTTGAGGCGGGCCGTCAGCTTTTCGGCCAGGCCGCGTGAATTGGTGAAGACGATCGTCGCGCTCTGGCTCAGGACCCTTTCGAGAATGCTGGCCTCGACATGTGGCCAGATGGAGCCGGCTCGTGTGCTGCGGTCCCCGTCGCCGGGCTGGCCGGCGGCCGCGAGGTTGCTCATGTCCTCGACCGGCACCACGATCGTGAGGTCGAGCCGGCGGCTGGCGGGGGGATTGACGATGGTGACCGGGTGGGCGCCGCCCAGGAACTGCGCCACCCGGTCGGCCGGGCGTACGGTCGCGGACAGGCCGATCCGCTGCGCGGGTGTGGGCAGCAGGCCGTCCAGCCGTTCCAGGCTCAGGGCCAGGTGTGCGCCGCGTTTGGTGGCGGCCACGGCGTGGACCTCGTCGAGGATGACCGCCTGCACGCCCCGTAATGTCTCGCGTGCTTTCGACGTGAGCATCAAATAGAGCGATTCCGGGGTGGTGATGAGGATGTCGGGCGGGCGGCGCAGCAGGGCGGCGCGTTCGGTCGCCGGTGTGTCGCCGGTGCGCATGCCGACCGTGAGGGCGACCGGTGGGTCGCCGCGCCGCGTGCGTTCCGCCTCGACGCCGTGGAGCGGGAGGCGGAGGTTGCGCTGCACGTCGGCGCCGAGCGCCTTGATCGGCGAAATATAGAGGATGCGTGTGGCCGGTTTCGTGTCGGGCGGGGTGTTGGTGGCGTCTGGCTCGCGCTCGCGGAACAGGCGGTCGATCGCGTGCAGGAAGGCGGCCAGGGTCTTGCCGGAGCCGGTGGGCGCGATGACCAGTGCGTTCTCGCCGGCACCGATGGCGGCCCAGGCTGCGGCCTGTACCGGTGTGGGCGACGCGAACGCGGTGGTGAACCATGCGCGGGTCGCCTGGGTGAACCCGGCCAGCGGGTCGGTGGTCGGAGGGGTGGTCGGCGGCATTATTCCGTGGCGCGGTTTCGTCTGCCTGCCGACGATAGGCCTTTGTCCTCCGGACGTCCAAGGGGGCGGGATGCCGTGCGGTCAGATGGCCGGATCGGATGCGGTGAGACGCCCGTACAGGCTGGCGACCGTCATGATGCAGGCCGAGACCAGCAGCCCGTCGAAGGTGGGAATGGCCGTCAGGCTCGTCATGCCGCATTCGGACAGGGCGCCGGCGATGCCGCCGCATATCCAGGCCAGGATCGCGACATGCTGCCTGCCCGCCGCCGGCCGCCCGGCATTGGCCGGGAGGCCGATCAGGGTGTCCACGATCAGGATGGCGGCGATCGGGGGCAGGACGATGCCGAGCAGGAGCAGGAAGCGCACATAGGCATCGGTCAGGCCCCCAAGCTCCAGAATGCCGCCGACGATGCCGCTGCCGAGCACATAGGGCCACAGGCGGCGGCCCTGGAGCAGGTTTGCCAGGGCGAGGCTGCCCGAATACAGGCAGGCCGAGGCGTCGATCCATGCGCTGAGAACCAGCACCAGCAGCGCGGGGATGCCGAAGCCCAGCGCGACGAGGGCGGAGACGAGGTCGGGCCGCCCCAGAGCCAGGGATGGGATGCCCGATGCGATCATGATGACCGGATAGGCCAGTGCCAGCGCGGCCACGACGGCGCCGGCGGCGGCATTCGGCGACCGCACGAAGCGGCTGTAATCGGGCTGGATGATGATGCCGACGACGTAGGAGCCGATCATCGCCGAGACGGCCCCTCCGAAGGTCAGGGCGTGGGTGCCGCCGTGCAGGGCGGCGGCCGGCAGGGCATGCCATGTTCGCGCGATGCCGGCGATCAGCCCGAGTGCCACGACGGGAATGACGATCTGGCCGATCCGTTCGAGACCACGCGCCCCCATGCAGGTGCCGATGACGATGCCGATGCCGGCGAGGGCCGAGACCAGATGCGGGGAGATGTGCAGATGGAACTGCTCGCTGAGCGCGGGCGCGGCCGTGCTGCCCAGCAGCCCGATCGTGGCCCCGAACCATCCGACCAGCGAGACGCCGATGACCGTTCGGACAATGACGGCGCCGTAAGGGCCGAAGATGCGTGTGCTCAGAAGGGAGAGGCTCATGCCCGTGGCGGCGCCGAGCCAGGAGGTGAAGGCGGCCAGAAGCGCCGTCATCAGGGCGCTGGCGATGATCGCGGCGATGCCGTCATGAAGGCCGAGGGCCGAGAGGATGCGCGCGGAGAGGACGAAGCCGGGCAGGCCGCATTGCGTACCCGCGACGATGAAGAAGATCCGCCATGCCGAGCCGCGTTCGGCCTCGGGCACGGCGTTGGCGGTATGTTCGTCGTGCGTCGCGTGCATGCGCGTCTCCTGCATGAAGAAAGAGGCTGTTTGAAAGGTCGGCCTGCCAGACAGCATCGAAAGCCGGGGGGGGGGGGGGGGGGGGCCCCCCCCCCCCCCCGGGGGCTCACAAAGGGGGATCTGTAGACCCCCCCCCCCAACCCGGGGGCGCCCCCGAGCGGGACCCCC
>NZ_JBDNXE010000074.1:0-14925 GCF_047721585.1 Gluconacetobacter sp. | reverse complement strand
CCGCCCACACCGCCACCCCCGGGGGGGCGCGGGGGGGGGCGCCCCCCGGCCTCCCCGTGGACGATCAGTAGGTGTACTGGATCTCGCCCCCCAGCATGCGGGGCTCGGCCGGCTGGGCGAAGCCGCCGGAGACGTACTCGGCGTTGTAGCGGGTGTCGGTCAGGTTGTTGACGTAGAAAGTGGCGGACCATTTCCGGTTGGGGCTTTCGACGCCGACCTGCAGGTTATAGAGATTGAAGGCGTTGCGCGGTGTCGCGTTTTCCGGGTCCCAATACTGCTTGCCCTTGGCCTCGACATCGAAGCGGCCGAAGAAGCCGAGCCAGCGGTTGAAGGCATGGTGATACTGCACGCCGATATTGGCGGTGAATTCGGGAATATAGGGTGCCCAGTTGCCCTGGTCGGCCCGGTCGAACGTGTATTTGGTGATCGAGCTGTGGGTGTAGCCGCCGTTGGCGAACACATCCAGGCCGGGAAGGATGGCGTATTTCGCCTCCAGTTCGCCGCCCGTCAGGTGGATCTTGTTGATGTTGACGAGGATCTGCGCGCCGACCGAGCCGACGAACAGGAAGTAGAACGAGTTGCGGTCGCGCGTGTCGAAGAAGGAGCCGTTCAGAGTCAGGCGATTATGGAACCACTGGCTCTTGAAGCCGGCTTCGACCGTGTTCGCCACCTCGGGCTTTACGGTATTGTAGACGCCCGGCAGGTGCGCGGCTTCCGCCGTGCCGTTCTGGTTGAACTGCCCGCTGCGGAAACCGATGCCGTAATCGACGAAGAAGGTCAGGTTCGGGTTGACGTGATAGGTCAGCGTGCCCTTGGGCTGCCCCTGCTTGAACCAGCGCGTGCGCCGGCAGGACCCGCCCGACATGGTGCAGCCGGCGGGCACGCCGCCGCTGCTTTCAGGATTCACGTACTGGTTCAGAGAATTCCAATCGTACCGGTAGCCGAATTCCGCTGTCAGGTTCTTGAGGATATCATAGGACAGATGGCCGAACAGCGCGAAGTCCTGGTTGTGGTCCGAGTTGCCGAAATAGGTCAGCGTCTGGTTGGGCGCGTATCCATAAAGCGGCGAGGTGCTGATACGGGCGATGCCTTTGCCGGTGTCCGCCCCGGTGGTGGAGGCCAGATAGTCGCGCGTGTCGAGGAAATAGCCGCCGCCCATCCAGCGGAAACGGCGATCGGAGCGTGACGTGACGCGGAATTCGTCTTCCCACGAGGTATTCTGGGCCCACTGGGTCTGCGTGCCGTCATAGCCCGAACCGCGCGTTGCGGTGTAGGGGAACTGGTCCGTGCCGATATATTCGTTGATCTTCACCCAGCCCAGCGTGTTGGAGAAGGTCGCGAAGGGCTGCGTATAGACCAGGCGGAACGACGCATTGCGGATGTCGCGCTGGTTGTCGCCCCGGTTGTTCGCGCAGAAGGTGCGGCTGACCCTGTTCGCATCCGGCGCGGGGCCGCCGAACGGGTCCGTCGGGTCCAGGAAGCAGGGGCGGCTCGGGTCGTATTTTGCGGATTGGTAGTGATAGTTGTTGGCGCCGCCCTGTGTTTCGTCGAAACCGACGCGGAAGTCGGCGGTCAGGTCGTCGGTGATGACGGCCTTGATGTGGCCACGGCCGGTATATTCGTTGGAGCGGTCGACGGTCTTGTTGAGGTAGACGTTTTCCAGCAGGCCGCCGAAGGAATGTTCGCTGAAATTGACATCGTAGAACAGGCGGTCTTTCACGATCGGGCCGGCGAAGGAAATCTTGCCCCGGTAATCGGCGCCATTGCCGAACTGGGCGTCGGCATGGGCGTAGAACGTGTTCGTCGGCTGGCGCGTATTGATGACGATGGCGCCGCCGATGGCGTTGCGCCCCCACAGGTCGCCCTGCGGGCCGCGCAGCACCTCGATCTGGCCGACATCGTAGAGATCCTGCGTGAACTGGCGGGAATCCATCTGCTGCACGCCGTCCACGATCACCGCGACCGGGCTCTGGCCGTTGCGGACCTGGGTGATGCCGCGAATGGTGATGAAGGACACGCCGGCCTGCTGCGCCTGGGTGATGGAGACGTTCGGGGTCAGGGCGATGAAGTCGCTCACACCTTGAATATGCGCATCCTTGATGTTGGTCGCCGTGAAGACGGTGGCCGAAACGGGGGCGGATTGCAGTTTCTGCTGGCGCGACAGGCCGGTGACGACGATGGCTTCGGACTGCGGGGCCGCCGGCTGGGCCGGTGCCGCCACGGCGGCCTGGGCGTTGGTCGCGTTAGGCTTTGCCGTTGCCGTCGGAGTGGTGGCCTGTTTGCCGGTCTGCCCCTGTCGCTTGGTCGGGGGATCGCTGGCGGTGTCGACCGCGGCGAATGCGTTTTCCACGCCCGCGGGCATCAGCCCGAGCGAGAAGACGGACGCCAGAATGACCCGCTTTTTCGATATGTGCTTTCTCATGATTTCCACCTGATATCCGCGTGATGTCGTGACGCGGTGTGTTGTTGTGTCCTGGCGCGGTCAGCCGCCCGCGCCGGCTCCCCATGCCCCGCCGTTCGCCGTGCCGATTTCGATCCTGTCGCCGGGCTGGAGCGACAGGCCGGACACGAAGGCGTGGTTTTCCGTGCGGCCGTCGGCGTGTGTGATGGCAAGGCGGTTCGTGCCGCCCGGCCCCCCGCCGGCCGATCCCCATGCGGGCTGGCGCGTTCGGCTATAGCCTGCCGACAGGATGGCTTTTGCCCGGACGCCGTAGCACATCGACAGCCCCTGGCCGCCGGGATGCCGTCCGGTGGATGCCGGGGCCGGGTTCAGGCGGCGGTAGAGGACATCGAGGCCGTAGCGGCTTTCGACAATTTCGGCGGGACAGTTGAATGTCTCGCCATGGCATGCGGAATAGAGCGCGGTTTCGCCTTCCCGTTCCGCGGTCGCTCCCCATCCTCCCATCTGCGGTTCCACCATTGTGAAACGCCGGCCGGTATCCGGGTGGAGTCCGGCGACGACGGTGCCGCAGATCGAACTGAAATGACCCGCAGGCAGGCGATCGGGCATGGCCTGCGCGATGCAGTGCCACAGCAGGTCGTACAGCCCGATCCGGATCTCGAAATAATAGCCATGCGGGGCGGTGCCGTCCGCGTGGAAGATCGTGCCGGGGCGCGTGAGGACCTCCAGTGGCCGGAACGAGCCCGCGTTGGCGGCGGGCGTCGGGTCGGCCAGGGCTTTCAGGATCATCTGCGCGGCGATGACCGCGCCGTCGCGCGTGGTGTTGTACGGGGCCGCGCGCTGGTCCGGTGCATCGCGCAGGTCGACGGTCATCCGCTCGGCGGTGATCGTGACGGTGACCGACCACGGGGTGCCGTCATCGCGGGTTTCGGTCAGCGAGAACGTGCCGTGGGGAAGTGCGGCCAGGCCGGACCGGACGCGGGCTTCCCCTTCCGCGAACAGATGGTCGACGGCGTCGCGATAGGCCGCCTGCCCATACTGGCCGACCATGTCGACCAGTCTGCGCGCGGCCAGGCGGGACGCGGCGATCTGGGCCCACAGGTCGCCCCGGACGAAATCGGGCAGGCGGCTGTTGGCCGCGATGATGTCGAACACCGCATCCAACTGCCTTCCCGCCGCGCACAGGCGCACGGCGGGAAGGCGCAGACCTTCCTGGAAGATCTCGGTCGCGTCGGTCGACATGGACCCGATGACCAGGCCGCCGATATCGTTCCAGTGGGCGATGGAGGCGGTCCAGGCGATCAACTGCCCGTCGGCGAACACCGGCAGCGCCACGACGACGTCGTTCAGATGCGTGACGCCGCCGTGATAGGGGTCGTTCGTCACGAACATGTCGCCTTCGCGCAGGCTGTCGCGCGGATGGACGGACAGAATCCATTTCACGCTCTTGTCCAGGACACCGACGAAGGTGGGAATGCCTGCGCCGGAACTGAGAAGATTGCCGTCGGCATCGGTGATGCCGGTGCCGACATCCAGCACCTCGTAGATGACGGGGCTCATTGCCGTCTTCTTCAGGATGGCGAACATCTCCTCGGCCGCGGAGGCGATGACGGACTGGATGACGGTGCGCGTGATCGTGTCAGCGGTCATCGGTCTGGTCCTGGCCGTGGGGCGGGATCACGGAAAGGGTGCGAGGCAGGCCGGAGAGGATTTCCGGCCCGTCATCGCGCAGGAAGACGATTTCCTCCAGGCGGATGCCGAAACGGCCAGGCAGATAGATTCCAGGCTCGATGGAAAACACCATGCCGGCTTCGAGAATTGTTTCGGATGTTTCGGTGATGAAGGGGGCCTCGTGCCCTTCCATGCCCAGGCCATGGCCGGTACGGTGGACGAAATACGGCCCGTAGCCCGCCTGTTCGATCACCCTGCGCGCGGCACGGTCGACCGAGGATGCCGTGGCGCCGGGGCGCGCGGCCTTCAGCGCCGCCTGCACGGCGGCCTCCACGATCGCGTGGATCTCCGCGTAGCCTCCCGGCTCATGTTCCAGCACGGCCATGCGGGTGATGTCGCTGCAATAGCCATCGCGGCGAGCGCCGATATCGATGACGACGGCATCGCCCGGCGACAGCACGGCGGCACCCGTATGGTGGTGGGGCAGGGCACCGTTCGGGCCGGTGGCAACGACGGCGAACTTGACCTTCGCGCCTTCCGCGGCGAAGGCGCCGGCTATGCCTTCGGCCACTTCCGCCTCGGTGATGCCCGGACGCATGGTTGCCAGGGCGTGCAGCATGGCACGGTCGGCGATCGCCGCATTCTCCTTGAGGAGCCTGTATTCCTCCTCGTCCTTCAGCATCCGCGCCGCGCCGGCGACATCGCGGGCCATCACCACGTTGGCACCAGGCAGCCTGTCGAGCACGGCCAGGGCGAAATCGGTGCGCATGGCCTCGTCGAGGCCGACGCGGAGCGGCGTGACGGGCGGGCAGGTCGCCGCCAGGGCCGTTTGCAGGGCCTGCGCCGGTCCCTGCGCATCGGTCCAGGTGGCGAGGGGAAGATCGCTGCGCGCCTGCGTGTCCGCTGCGTTGAGTGCCGGCATGACGAACATGGCCTGCTGCCGCCCGACCAGCAGCAGCGACAGGCGCTCGTCCGGGTAGGGATGGAAGCCAAGCAGCCATTCGACATAGGTGCCCGGACCCAGGACCAGCAGGTCCACGCCGTCATCCGTCATGCGATGCCTGAGGCGCGCAAGTCGTTGCTTTATCGTAATATCTTGCATGGTCACCCACCTTTTGGCCGTCCGGCTGCCATCCGGACCTGTCCATTCACACTGGCAGGAAAAAGGAGATCGTTGGTTTCTGGTGCCGGCGTGCCGGCGGTGGTCAGGTCGTGTAGAGACGTTGCGCGTGTTCGGCGGTGATCAGGCCGTTCTTCACGTCCCGTGCCACCAGGGCGGGGTCGCGCAGGGCCGGGTTGCCATAGCCGCCACCGGTGCCGGTGACGATGCGGATCACGTCGCCTTTGTCCACGCGCAGGCCGGAGACGAAGGCATGGCGTTCCTGCGTGCCGTCGCGGCGCAGGATCAGCGCATAGTTGCCCGTTCCCTCATGCCCATCCTTGAGGGACCACGGCATGATGCGCGAGCGCGTATAGCCGATCGTCAGGAAGGAATTGTCCTGGCGCACGCCGTAGTCGATGACGATGCCGCGCCCGCCGCACCACTGGCCCTCGCCGCCCGGCCCGGTATGCAGTGCCATCCGGCCGATATGCAGGCCGTTGCGGGCCTCGGAAATCTCGGCGGGACAATTGTAGGTTTCGCCGTGGAAGCCCGAGAACAGGGCGCTGTTGCCGTCATGGCCCTCGCGCCCGCCCCAGCCGCCGATCTGCGGTTCGATGATGGTGTATTGCCGGCCCGTATCGGGGTGGATGCCGCCGATGAACGTACCGCCGATCGTGGCGAAATGCCCGGCCCCCAGACGCTCGGGCATGTGTTGCGCCAGGCAGCGCCAGATGAGATCGAAGACGCGCACTTCGGTTTCGAAATAAAAGCCGATCGCGGCGGGTTCGCGCGCATGGAAGACCGAGCCTTCGCGCGTCAGCAGGCGGATCGGCCGGAAGGTGCCGTCATTGGCGGGCGACTGAGGGTCGCACAGCGCCTTGAGCATCATCTGCGCGCAGATCATGGCGCCGTCGCGGCTGGTATTGGTGGGTCCGACATCCTGATCGGGGTTGTTACGCAGGTCGACGACGAATTCGGTGGGCGAGATGGTGACCTTCACGTTGTAGACGCGGCCGTCATCCTGCTCCTCGTCCAGTGCGAAGGTGCCGTGGGGCAGGGAGGCGAGGGTGGAGAGCGTGACCTTCTCGCCGAAGGTCATGAACCCTTCCATCGCTGTTTCGAACGTCGCGACGCCGTATTTCGTCGCCAGTTCCGTCAGGCGGCGGGCGCCGATCCGCACGGCGGCGATGGCGGCCCAGAGGTCGCCTTCTAGAAAATTGGGCATTCGCGAGTTGCAGCGCAGGATCGCGAAGACCGACTCGTTTGCCTCGCCGGCATCGATCAGGCGGATGGCGGGCAGGCGAAGACCTTCCTGGAAGATTTCGGTTGCCTGGACCGAAAGGGAGCCGGGTGCCATGCCGCCGACATCGGAATTATGGGCGATGTTCGCGGTCCAGGCGATGAGGCGCCCTTCCGCGAAGACCGGCATGGCGACCACCAGGTCGTTCAGGTGGGTCACGCCGCCATAATAGGGGTCGTTCGTGATGAAGACGTCGCCCGGCTGGATCGTCTCCTGCGGGAACTTGGCCAGCAGGACCTGAACGGCCTTGTCCAGCACGCCCACGAACGAGGGGATGCCCGCGCCCGAAGAGGCGATGCGGCCCCATGCGTCCAGGATGCCCGTTCCCATGTCGAGAACTTCATAGATGATCGAACTCATCGCCGTCTTGCGCATGGTGGCGAACATCTCGTCCGCCACGGCCTGGAGCGAGTTCTGGATGATCTCCAGCGTGATCGGGTCGTGGCCGGCCTGGCCCGTGCTGTCGTTCATGCGGCTTCTCCGGAAACGAGAAGGATATGAAGATTGCCGTATCCGTCGACGGATACCGTGTTGCCGGGATGGATTACGATGGTGGTACCGCTGTCCTCGACGATGGCGGGGCCCTGGAAACGCATGCCGGGGGCAAGGCGGTCGCCGTTATAGATCGCCGCCTCGTGCAGGCCGTCCTGCGCGTAATCCACCTGTCGCCGGCCCTTGAGGGCACCGTCGGCGTCGGGCGGGCCGCTGGGCCTTTCCTTCATGTTCAGCTTGCCGACAGCGGCCGAGGCCACCAGATGCACGCCGACCATCTCGACGGGCGCATCCAGGCGGTAGGTGTATTCGCGTTCGTAGGTCTGGTGGAAGGCCGTCAGGATGTCCGCCAGATGTCCGGCGGCGAGGTCTCCGGCGGGGATCGGCACCTCGGTTGTATGTTCCTGGTTCTGGTAACGCAGTTTGACGTAGCGGATGAAGCGGATGCTCTCGGCCGGCACGCTTTCCTGGACGAAGCGTTCGGTGGCGGCAGCCTCGATTTCGGCGAACAGGGTGGCGATCGCGCTTTCGGCACCCTCGGCCATGTCCATCAGGCGTGTCACGAAATAATCGTGCCGGAGGTCGGACATCATCATGCCCCAGGCCGAGAACACGGACGCGCTGGCGGGGATGACGACCTTGCGTACGCCGAGTTCCATGCCCAGTGCGACCGCGTGCATCGCGCCGCCGCCGCCGAAGGCGACCAGTGTGAAGTCGCGCGGGTCGAAACCCCGGTTCAGCGAAATCAGCTTCAGCGCATTGGTCATGTTGTTATTGGCAATGCGGATGATGCCGCGCGCCACGTCGGTGGTGGAGATGCCGATCTTCGCGCCGAGCGCCTCCAGTGCGCGTTCGGCCGCCTCCATGTCGGCCTTCACCGACCCGCCGCAGAAATAATCGCGGTTGATGCGGCCCAGCCAGAGATTCGCATCGGTCGTCGTCGCGTCGGTGCCGCCGCGTCCGTACGCGGCGGGACCGGGACTGGCCCCGGCGGATTTGGGACCGACATGGAGTTTGGCGAATTCGTCGACCCAGGCGACGGACCCGCCACCGTTGCCGATTTCCACCAGGTCGACGACCGGCACCATGATCGGATAGCCGGCGGAGGTCCGGTCCCGTTCGATCCAGTAATCGGTCATGATCCGGACCTGGCCATTCTCGATCAGCGAGCATTTGGCCGTGGTGCCGCCGATATCGAGCGCCAGCACGTTCGGCTCGCCGATCATGCGCCCCAGTTCGGCGGCGCCCCAGAAGCCGGAGGCGGGGCCGGATTCGACCATCGTGATCGGGGTCGCCGCGGTGGAGTCGACGGAATCGACCCCGCAATTCGACTGCATGATGAAAAGGTTTCCGGCAAAGCCGCGATCGCTCAGGCCGCTGCGCAGGCGCGACAGGTAGCGTTCGGCCACCGGTTGGACATAGGCTGACAGGACGGTCGTGTTCGTCCGTTCATACTCCCGCCATTCGCGGGTGATCTGGTGGGAGGCGACGACGGAAACCTCGGGCCACAGACGACGGATTTCGGCTGTTACGGCCTGTTCGTGCGATGGATTGGTGTACGAGTGCAGGAAGCAGACCGCGATGGCCTGCACGCCTTCGGCACGAAACATGTCGATGATGGAGGGCAGCGCGGCCATATCGAGGGGCGTGGATTCCTCGCCTTTGTAGGACAGTCGGCCCGGCAGTTCCGCGCGCAGGTGGCGGGGCACGAACGGCGGCGGCTTGCGGTAATTGAGGTTGAAGAAATCGGGTCGGTTTCCTCGGGCGATTTCCAGGATGTCTCGAAAGCCCTCGGTGCTGATCAGGCCGACCTTCGCGCCCTTGCGCTCGGTCAGTGCGTTGATGACCACCGTTGTGCCGTGGGCGAGAAAATCGATCGTTCTGGCCGTTATCCCGGCTTTTTCGATGACGTTCAGAACCCCCTGCTCGAAGTTCGGGGGCGTCGTATCCGACTTGGCCGTCAGGACATGCGACTCGCCTGTGGCGTGATCGGTTTCGAAACAGACCAGATCTGTGAATGTTCCGCCGACATCTGTTGTTACGCGGATCGTTTTTCGTGACATAATCCGATCTCCTGACCGAGATTGTTATGACAAGAGGCAGACTGCGCCTGGAACCTTGAGAAACTGCGCCGCCTGAACGCGCGAGGGCGTGTAATGTCCGGCCTCGTGCAGGCAGTTGATGCTGCCGATATTCCGCCCGCCGACGATGACGGGAACATTGATGACCGAGGCGCAGCCGAGCGAATGAATCAGGGCGTGGTCGTTGAAGACTTCGGCGATTTCCGAAATCGTGTTGGCCACGAACGTCTCGTGCCGTTCAAGGACGATGGTGGACCATTTTCCGGGGCTGAGCGGCTTGGTGCCCGATACGGGATAGGCATCGGGCATGTTGGTATAGCGGCGCTCGGAAACGCCCTTTTCCAGATCATAGGCCGTGATGGTGAACAGCTTGACCCCCACCGTCTGGTCCGCGAGCGTGTGCAGCGCATGAAACATGCCCGCGGGTTGTTCGCACCCGTTCTGCATTGCTGGAATGAAGATATCGTCCAGTTGTTCGGACATGATCTTTCCCTCGCCGGTCGGATGATGATCCGGCCGGTGTGTTTATTGATGTAGCCTTTGCACTGTCCCTTTTTGGGAAAGTGTCGCGATGTTACTTGCGTGCCATGACTATGCATCGCTCCGTTTTCGGGAGCGGGTTATTGCCACGACATCGGTGACGGGCGTGACATGCCCATCTTCGGCGAACACATCCATCGTGCAGGTGTGCAGGACGGAGGCGGGTTGCATGGTATGGTTCCAGACCGAATGCTTGTGCGTTGACTGGAAATGCGCTGAATCGCCCGTACGAAGGATCGCGCGGTGGCCGGCGACTTCCAGGGTGATTTCCCCGGCCAGCACGAAGAAGATTTCCTCGCCCTCATGGCTGACGGGTGCGTCGCGAAAGCCGGGCGGCTTATGGATGATCACGCTGCGCAGGATATTTCCCTGGAAGGGAACGGACAGGCGTTCGTATCGAACCGCTGTATGGGTCGATGGGTCCAGCGACCGTTCGTGACGTTCTTCGCCTGCATCCTTTTCCAGCCGGAAGTTGGAAAAGAAATCGTTGGTGTCGATGCCCAGAGCCTGGCCGATCGAGAGCAGGGATGTCAGGGACGGGACGGTGATGCCGCGTTCCACCTGCGAGATGAAGCCTACGGAAAAACCCGCTGCGCCGGCGACATCTTTCAGGGTCAGGCCACGCTCCTGGCGGACGGTACGCAGCCTTTGCCCCAGTGGGGCAAGGCCGTCCGCCTGCGCTAGTCGAGAGGTGCGTGAACCCTGTTGAGACATCGCAAATCGTACCATACCCAGTTCGTTCCGTCATACGATTGAAGTATTCCTTCAAACTGTCAATCAGAATTTTAGCTGGGGTGAAATTTCGTCCGTGAGGGTGGGGTAAAGTCGGGCGATGGTTTTCTCTCTCTCTCTCTCTCTCTCTCTCTCTCTTGGCGTGCTGGTGAGGGGAGGTGGCAGCGGCCGCCCACTCATGGATCGCGACGGCGAACAGGATGGTTGCCAGGTCGGTCTATGCGGTGGAAAGAAGATGTTGGCCACCGAATGGGCTGACGGTGGCGAGAACTGACAGGCCCGTGAAATAGACGAAGATCCAGCCGGCATGGCGCAGGTCGCGATGCAGGGTGACGCGCCCATCGCGTGTGAAGCGCAAGGCCAGCATGATCGTTGAGCGCCCGAGCGGCATGGGCAGCAGCCAGCGCAGGGTTGGCCAGCCTGTCCAGAGTACCATCAATGTTGCGATGGCGAATGCGAGCGGAGAATACAGGGTAAAGGGGGATACCGACGCGGTGCTGGTGGTCGACGAGACCGGTTTTCTCAAGAAGGGGACTGCATCGTGCGGGGTAGGACGGCAATATACCGGGTCCGCGGGCAAGATCACGAATTGCCAGATTGGCGTGTTCACGGCTTATGTCTCCGCCAAGGGGCACGCATTTCTCGAACGGGCTTTGTATCTGCCGAAGGCCTGGACGGAAAAGCCTGAGCGGTTGGCGGCGGCCCATGTGCCGGACGATGTCCAGTTTGCCAGCAAGCCGTCTCTGGCCACGGTGATGATCGGTCGGGCGCTTGCGGCCGATGTGCCGTTCCGGTGGGTGGCCGGCGACAGCGTCTATGGCGTCGGGGAACTGGAAATGGCTTTGCGCCGTGCCGGCCGGGGCTATGTTCTGGGCGTGAATGCCAATCATCACTTCCATTTCTGGCGGCCGGATGTCTGCTGGGCCGGCGAGGCGCGCGAGATTGTCGACACCCTGCCGGACGCCGCCTGGGTCCGCTGTTCCGCCGGACGCGGCACCAAGGGCGAGCGGCTGTATGACTGGCTGTATTGCCCGATGGCCGATCTCGAAGCCTCCGAATATTCAGAGACCTCAACCGGGACATGGACCCGTGGGCTGCTGGTCCGGCGCAATCTCTCCGATGGCGATCTGGCGTATTTCACGACCTGGTGCCCTCAGGGGACGCCGCTCGAGACCCTGGTGCGCGTCGAGGGTACGCGCTGGCGCATTGAAGAGGGTTTCGAGACCGCCAAGAACGAATTCGGCCTCGATCACAACGAGACCCGATCCTGGCATGGTTGGCACCGTCACGTCTCGCTGGTCATGCTGGCTTACGCCATGATGGCCGCTGTGCGGTCCAAGGCCAACGCCATGGCGCTCAAAAAAAGCCAGTTGGACTAACGCGGCCGCTCATCCGTTGGTCAATCCAGGAAATCCGCCGTCTTGCCGTGAAGATGACCCGAAGCCGCGCCTCCATCGGGCATATCCTCCGATGGTCGTTCTTTCAGCGTGCTCATCAGGTTGCAGCCTGCCTCTCTCATAGCAAACAGAAAGCGCAACTGTAGTGATAGGCCGTCTTGCGCGGTCTCGCCAGAGATTCCAGTTCCGGACGCTCCAATCGCCAGTTCAATCGCAAACGCCGCACGCCCTATTCGATTACCTCTGCCATCAACTTAATCATATAAACTTATCGATCAGGACAAGGGAGTCTTTTCCGGAAGGGGGGAGGATGATATGGCCCGGCCTTATGCCCTCTGAAGGAAACGCACCATGCCGCCGGAACTGATCGCGGTGCTGATCGCGGTCAGCGATGACCGGCCGATGGTGCTGACGCTGGACGGTGGCCGACTGCTGCCGTCCGGACCGCTGGAGGCCGGCCATCGGTCGCTTCAGACCGGTCTGCGGCTGTGGGTTGAACACCAGACCGGCCATGCGCTGGGGCATGTCGAACAGCTTTATACCTTTGCCGACGCGCCGGTGGATGGCGGGCCTGACGAGCGGCGGGTCATGATTTCCTACCTGGCGCTGACCCGTACCCGCCGGGGGGAGCGTGGGTGGCGCGGCTGGTACGAGTACTTCCCGTGGGAGGACCAGACCGCGCCCGAAGGGCGTGACCTGGTGGTGCGCATTGCCGGGCTGCTGGAGGAATGGGCCGGTCGTGCCCCGTCCGCCGCCAGGCAGGAGGCCCGGCGCCAGCGCGTGGCGCTGACCTTCGGGCTGGAAGGGTTGGGCTGGGACGACGAACTGGTGCTGCAACGCTACGAACTGCTGTGGGAGGCCGGGCTGGTGCCGGAATCCGCCCCGCCGGGGGAGGCGGTGCTGCCCGGCATGGGCATGGCGCGGGACGAGCGGCGGGTGCTGGCCACCGCGATGGCGCGCCTGCGGGCCAAGATCCGCTATCGGCCGGTGATCTACGAACTGATGCCCGACAGTTTCACGCTGCTGCATCTGCAACGCACGGTGGAGGCCGTGGCCGGTCAGCCGATGCACAAGCAGAATTTCCGCCGGCTGGTGGCCCAGCAGGGGCTGATCGAGGAAACGGGCGAGGTGGCGCCGGATACGCGGGGCCGGCCGGCGCGGCTGTTCCGCTTCCGGCGCGAGGTGATCGGCGCGCGGCGGATCGCGGGGTCCAAGCTGCCGCTGGCGCGTGCCGTGTGAAAGCGTGTCC
Organism: Gluconacetobacter sp.; assembly: GCF_047721585.1. Lineage (NCBI taxonomy): Bacteria > Pseudomonadati > Pseudomonadota > Alphaproteobacteria > Acetobacterales > Acetobacteraceae > Gluconacetobacter > Gluconacetobacter sp. The sequence goes on along the minus strand of NZ_JBDNXE010000074.1, from coordinate 1,960 downwards.
GCAATGACGCGCCGGCGGCGGGCCGATCTTGCTCATCCGAGCATTTCCGGACAGGTTGTGTGGGCGATGTTCACGGATATGTTTTCATTAACCAATGAACTGGAACTGGGCCGTTTTTTTCGTGATGCGAGGCTGGCCGCGTGCCGCCGTGGCTTGACGTGAGCCGCCGGCGGGTTGAACAGCACGAATGCGACGCTATTTAGCCCTATTATGCTCAACATGAGTATAAAGGTCGAAGGAGACCGTGATGTCCGAAACCCTTGCCGCTCCGTCTCAGCTTGACGCGCTTTATGATCGTGTCGCCCGTGTCGTCCCGCGTCTGGAATGGGATCTGTTCGCTGACGATATCGCGGCGATCCTGGAGCTGAAGCGTCGGCGCAATGCGGTGATCCTGGCCCATAATTACCAGACGCCCGAAATCTTCCACTGTATTGCCGACATTCGGGGCGACAGTCTGGCGCTGGCGCGCGATGCGCAGGGGCTGGATGCCGAGGTGATCGTGATGGCCGGCGTGCATTTCATGGCCGAGACCGCCAAGCTGATGAACCCCGACCGCACGGTGCTGATGCCGTCGCTGGAGGCCGGGTGCTCGCTGGCCGATTCGATCACGGCCGAGGACGTGCGCGCCCTGCGCCGCGCCCATCCGGGCGTGCCGGTCGTGACCTATGTGAACAGCACGGCGGAGGTGAAGGCGGAGAGCGATATCTGCTGCACCTCGGCCAATGCGCGGCGGATTGTGGAAAGCCTGGGCGTGCCGCGCGTGATCATGATCCCCGACGAGTTCCTGGCGCAGAACGTGCAGCGCGAGACCGGCGTGGAGATCATCACCTGGCGCGGTCATTGCGAGGTGCATGAGCGTTTCACGCCGCAGGAAATCCGCGCTTGGCGCGCCGACAATCCCGACGTGGCGGTGCTGGCGCATCCGGAATGTCCGCCCGCCGTGGTGGCGGAGGCCGATTTTTCGGGCTCGACGGCGGCGATGTCGGATTTCGTCTCCAGCGGTGCGCATCGCAAGGTGCTGCTGGTGACCGAATGTTCCATGAGCGACAATCTGGCCGCCACGCATCCTGACGTGGAGTTCGTCCGGCCGTGCAATCTGTGCCCGCACATGAAGCGCATTACGCTGCGGGCCATCCGCCACGCGCTGGAGACCATGAGCCACGAGGTGACGATCCCCGAGCATCTGGTGGCGGGCGGGCGGCGTGCGGTTGAACGGATGCTGGCGGCGTGACCGGTTTCGCCGCCCTGGCCGGGCAGCCGGTCATTGCCGGGGGCGGGCTGGCCGGTCTGGCGACCGCGCTGCTGATGGACCGGCCCTGCGTGCTGCTGTCGCCAATGCCGCTGGGGCAGGACGCCGCCAGCGCGCTGGCCCAGGGCGGGATCGCGGCGGCGATCGGGGCCGATGATTCGGTTGCCCTGCATGAGGCGGACACGCTGGCGGCGGGGGCCGGGCTGTGCGTGCCCGACGCGGTCGCGGCGATTGTCGGGGCCGGGCCGAATGCGGTGGCGGGGCTGCGCTCGCTGGGCGTGATGTTCGATATGGGCGCCGACGGGACGCCTGACCTGCATCTGGAAGCCGCGCATTCCCGCGCCCGCATTGCCCATGCGCTGGGCGATGGGACGGGGGCCAAGATCATGCGCGCGCTGGTGGCGCGGGTGCGGGCCACGCCGCGCATTACGGTGGTGGAGGGCGCGCGCCTGCGGCGGCTGATCGTGCGTGACGGGCGGGTGGCTGGTGTGGAGATCGTGCGCGGTGGGGTGATGCTGGCCCTGCCGACCGGTGCCTGTGTCATAGCCACCGGCGGGCTGGGCGCGCTGTTTCCCGCGACGACCAGCCCGGTGGGCGGGCAGGGGCTGGGACTGGCCTGCGCCGCGCGGGCTGGCGCGGTGTTGCGGGACATGGAGTTCGTCCAGTTTCATCCCACGGCGCTGGCCGATGGGCCGGCGGGGGCGCCGCGGG
>NZ_JBDNXE010000073.1:0-19778 GCF_047721585.1 Gluconacetobacter sp. | reverse complement strand
CCCGACATGCTATGCTCCCCGCCACACCGACGACCCGCCGACGAGACACCGAGCATGACCCGATCCCCCACGCCCTACCGCACACTGGACCCGGCCGGCATCCGCGCGTTTCTCGCCGCCCAACCCGCCCTCGCGACACGCCTGGGCGGCCAGCCGGACAACTGGCGGGTGCGCGAGGTCAGTGACGGCAACCTCAACAATGTGTTCCTGATCGACGGCCCGGCCGGCGGCGTCTGCTTCAAGCAGTCCCTGCCCCACGTCCGGGTAGACCCAGACTGGAAGATGCCGCTGGACCGCACGGCGTTCGAGGCCGCCTATCTGCGCGCCGTCCGCCCCCATGTCGGCAATCTCACGACCGAACTGCTGCATTTCGACCCCGACCTGTTCGTGCTGGTGGTCGAGAGCCTGAACGGCCACGTCGTGCTGCGCCACGGCCTGATGCAGGGCGGCGACTGGCCGAAAGCCGCCGCCGCCATCGGCCGCTTCGTGGCCCGCGCCACGTTCCACACCTCGCCGCTGGCCCTCAAATTCGAGGCGTCATCGGCCCTACTCGCCCCCTTCGCCCGCAACCACACCCTCACCCGCATCACGGTCGATCTGGTGCTGACCGACCCCTACCACGCCCACCCGCGCAACCACTGGCTCAGCCCGGAACTGGACCCGATCGTGGCGAACCTGCGCGCCGACCCGGCCGTGCGCCGCCGCGTCGGCCAGATGCAGGCCCGCTTCCTCACCTGCCAGCAGGCCCTGCTGCACGGCGACCTGCACACGGGCTCGGTCATGGTCGCGGACCACGATACCCGCGTCATCGACGGCGAATTCGCCCTCCCCGGCCCGATCGGCTTCGATTGCGGCCTGTTCGTCGGCAACCTGCTGATGCACCTGTTCGCCACCCCCACGCCGGAAGGCCGCACCCGCGCCCTGCGCGACATCACACAGTTCTGGACCCATTTCCGGCAGGATTTCACTACCCTCTGGACCAACGCGGTCGCCCATTCCCACTCCGGCGACGCCTACGCCGCCCCCCTGTTCCGCGACGACCCCACATCCCTGGAACAGGTACAGACCCAGTTCCTCGACGCCATCGAAGCCGACACGATCGCCTTCGCCGCGCTGGAAATCATCCGCCGCCTCACCGGCTACGCCCACGTCGCCGATTTCGACGTGATCGCCGACCGCACGGCCCGCGCGGCAAGACAGGAAGCCGCCCTGCGCCTGGCCCAGGACCTGCTGGCCCACCCCGAGCACACATCCACCGTCGCAGCACTCGGCGCGCGTGCCGCCGACCGTGCAGCCTGAAGAAGCCTCCCGAAATGCGTTCCCTGACGGCGCCTGAATGACAACCAGCCTCTCCGCAACGCTCCACCGCGCCGCGCGGAACCTCACGACACCCGATCCCGATCAGACGACGCTGCTCCCGGACACATCGACAGCCGAAACCCGGCCGCGAGGTCCACGAATAGGCTATTCACTCGCCGTCAGGATGGCGCTCGTCGACTTCGCCTTGACTCTACCATGTCTCCTTGTCCTGTCGGCACAATCGGGTGCCGATCCTTCCCAAACTGAACGGCCCGGCCTCGTCGCATTATTCGTGGATTTTCTTTTCACAGGCCCCCTGATGGAAACGTCGATATTCCATTTCGGCTATAAACTCACCTTCTCGCCACGCTGGAAACAGACGAACAGAACAAGATTGATCGTCTACATCATCCTGTCGGATCTCATTTTCTTCGTTCTGCATCTCCCCAGGAAGAGCCACGGCATTTTCACCCAGCACTCCGTCTCCGATGCCGTCGTCATCGGATTGATATCCGGCAGTCTCTTCAGCCTCACCTACTACAAATCCGTCCGTCTGCATTACCGTCCCTATCTCACCACCGCCCTCTGTCACGGGCTCAGCAACGGACTGCTGGAAGTCCTCTCTTTCCTGTAAAGCGTCCCTTGCACATGCCCGCCTGCGGTTTACGGCCCGCATGGGCTGCGCAATAAGGGCGCTCCCGTTCCGCCCTCCCCTTCGGCATCTGAGGCCCCATGATCCGTCTCGACACTATCAGCAAGCATAACGGCCATCGCGTCATCTTCATCGAGGCGTCGGCGTCGCTGCAAAAAGGCGAGAAGATCGGGCTGGTCGGGCCGAACGGCGCGGGCAAGACGACGCTGTTCCGCCTGATCACCGGCCAGGAAGAACCCGATGAAGGCCAGGTCCTGACCGACCGCGGCGTTTCGGTCGGCTTCTTCAACCAGGATGTCGGCGAGATGTCGGGCCGCAGCGCGGCCGCCGAGGTCATGAACGGCGCCGGCCCGGTGGCCGAGATCGGGGCGGAACTGGCCGAACTGGAAACCGCGATGGCCGACCCGGAGCGGTTCGACGAACTGGATGCCATCCTCGAACGGTTCGGCGAGGTCCAGGCCCGTTTCGAGGAACTGGGCGGCTACGCGCTGGAAGGCCGCGCGCGCGAAGTCCTGCACGGGCTGGGTTTCAGCCAGGAGATGATGGACGGCGACGTGGGCCGCCTGTCGGGCGGGTGGAAGATGCGCGTGGCCCTGGCCCGCATCCTGCTGATGAAGCCGGACGTGATGCTGCTCGACGAACCGAGCAACCATCTCGACCTGGAAAGCCTGATCTGGCTGGAGCAGTTCCTCGCCGGCTATGACGGCGCCCTGCTGATGACCTCGCACGACCGCGCCTTCATGAACCGGATCATCAACAAGGTGATCGAGATCGACGGCGGCACGCTGACCAGCTTCTCGGGCGATTACGAGTTCTACGAGCAGCAGCGCGCCATGAACGAAAAGCAGCAGCAGGCGCAGTTCGACCGCCAGCAGGCCATGCTGGCAAAGGAAGTCGCCTTCATCGAACGCTTCAAGGCCCGCGCCTCCCACGCCGCGCAGGTGCAGAGCCGGGTGAAGAAACTCGACAAGATCGACCGGGTCGAGCCCCCCAAGCGCCGCCAGACCCTCTCCTTCACCTTTCCGCAGGCCCCGCGCTCGGGCGACACGGTCGTCAATCTGCGCGGCGTGGACAAATCATACGGCAGCCGGGTGATCTACAAGGATCTCGACCTGCTGATCCGCCGGCAGGAGCGCTGCTGCGTGCTCGGCGTCAACGGCGCCGGCAAATCCACCCTGCTGAAACTGGTAACCGGCACCACCGAGCCCGATGCCGGCACGGTCACGCTCGGCGGCAGCGTCAAGATGGGCTATTTCGCCCAGCACGCCATGGATCTGCTCGACGGCGGCCGGACCATCTTCGAAACCCTGAACGACGCCTTCCCCCTCGCCCCCCAGGGCTCGCTCCGGGCACTGGCCGGCGGCTTCGGCTTTTCGGGCGACGATATCGACAAGGTCTGCCGCGTGCTCTCCGGCGGCGAAAAGGCCCGGCTGGTCCTGGCCCTGATGCTGTACGACCCGCCGAACTTCCTGGTGCTCGACGAGCCGACCAACCATCTCGACATCGCGACCAAGGAAATGCTGATCACCGCCCTGGCCGATTACGACGGCACGATGCTGTTCGTCTCCCACGACCGGCATTTCCTCGCCGCCCTGTCCAACCGCGTCCTGGAACTGACACCGGAAGGGCTCCACCGTTATGATGGCGGCTATACCGAATATGTCGCCCGCACCGGCCGCGAGGCACCCGGCCTGCATGCCTGAGCGGCCGCGTGCCGTAACGGGATGCTGCTCTTCATCCTCGCGCCCATGTCGATATCGAACGTGGAAGCCCGACAATCTTTAAGATACGAACCTTCCGTAGTCAGCCTACATGGTTCAATACAGCGCGTTCCCTGTGTCGAGCCCGACAGCCAACATGTCTCCACCCAATGCCAGACCCTGCGATTGACGATCAGCCGCCCGGTCGATATCGGCCACGGCGTCGAAATCGATACGCCGGTCACCAATCAACGGCATTTCGACATCGTGCTTGAACGGGATTCCATCGTGGCCGGCGATACCGGCGCGCAAGCCCGGACAGCATTGTCAGGGCTGGTGGACAAACCGGTAAAGGCCATCGGGTCGCTGACATACGCCCCCACAGCCGGAACCACGATCGTTCGTTTCGTGGTCAAGGATATCGAGAGGGAAAACCGCTAGGAATACGGCTGCTTTTCCCCGGCCAGGACCGTGGCTGGCCCATGCCGGGAAGCATGTTTCAGCCCCCATCCGCCTCCCGGTCCGCCATCCGCCTATGGCACACCGGGAAGCCGAACCGGCAATCAGAACTCCGCCGACAGGGTGAAGTGATACACACGCGGCAGCCCCGCATACAGGCTCGATGCCGCACCCGAAGTCCCACTCGGCGCACCGGTATAGACCGACGCCCAATACCGCTCGTTGGTCACGTTGCTGACGCCGAACCGCGCAACCCACGGAAAGCGGGCAACATGGAAGGCATAGCGCGTACCCAGTTCCAGCGTCGTATAAGACCCGGTATGGAGCGTATTGGTCACGTTGGCCGCGCGGTTGCCCATGTAATGGACACCGGCATTGAACGCCCAGCCCGACGCGAAGGCGCCCCACCGCGCCGGCAGGCGATAATCCAGCAGCAGGCTGGCCTGCAACGGCGCCGCGCCGACGATCTCCTTGTCGTTATAGGCGGCGGTTTTACTGCCCACCAGTTCCGCATCTAACCAGGTCATACCGGCAAGAACGGAAAGGTTCGGCAGAACCTCGCCCGAAACCTGGGCTTCCACACCATAATTGCGCTGCGTGCCGCCATAAATATAGGTCTGGCAGGTCCTGCCGCCCGCGCACGTACCATTCGCCGCCGCAACATACATCGCATAAGGCGATGTCATGCGGAAACCAGCGACGTTAAGCTGCATTTTCTGATAACGCAGCTTATAGCCGACCTCATATTCCTCCGCATGCGCAATCGGCAGTGCGATGTTCGTATTGGTATAATACTGGCTGTTCGGCGTCACCGGCCCCGCCTCGACCGACCGCCCATAGGTGAAATAGAAGGTCTGGTTGTCGGTCGGTTTGTACATCAGGCTGGTCGTCGGGCTAAAGGCCGCGTTGGCCGAAAAGGTTTTCCGCAGCGCACTGCTGGCATTCAGCGCACCCTTCTGGTCAAGCCAGCTCCAGGCGAGCGTCCCCATGATCGACCAGTGTTTATCAATCGTCAGCGTGTCTCCCACGATAAAGGACTGGCTGACGATGCTGCTGGATTTGTAGCGCCCCTCATAATAAGGCTGCCGGCCGTTGGTGGGCGCGTCCCCATACATATTGTATGTGCCAAGGCTCTGCGCGGGCGTCACCCCCCTGACAGGATTGTAGTTCCCCATCATGTAGCCATTGGTGCCGATCACCAGACCATGCCTGACCGGGCCGGTGTAAACACGGCCGTTGAAATACGCCATGTTGCTGCCGACACGGAAGTCGTTGGCCGTCGTGGTCGCCGTGGCGCGCGAGGAATAGAACCCATCCGTCCCCCCGGTCGCGGTCAGCGTATCGCTGACCCCGAAGGACTGCCGCATGGCGTCCTGGTAAAGCCCGCCCAGCGTAAAGCTCCAGTCCTCGTTGATCTGGTGCCGGACCTTGGCCAGGAACGTATTGGTCTCCATGTTATAGCCGCTCCATCCCGGCGCCAGACGCCGGCCCAGATCCGGCGCTTCGGGCAATTGCCCGCCGATACCGGTCGGATTGGCGGCAGTACCGGCCGGAATACCAAAGCCGGGGGCGAGCCCACGCGCGGCATAGGTATAGTGGCTGGCATCGAGTTCGATCACCGTCCTGTCATCCAGATGGATATCGAAATCCGCGCTGACCATCTCACGCCGGATCGCGCTTCCCGACGCATAGCCCGTGCCATCGGCATGCAGCATGTTCAAACGGTAGCCGAACCAGCCATTCCGGCCGACGCGCCCGGAGATATCGCCATTGACGATCGGCGTGCCGATGGAATCCGCACCGACCGAAAGCCGCTCCGTCCGCCGGTCGGTCGGGCGCTTGAGCGTATATTCAAAGACGCCAGCCGGATTCTCCGGCCCATACATCGCCCCCGCCAGCCCGTTGAGGACCTGCAGGTTATCGACCCATTCCGCCGGATAAGGCGTGGTGGAAACCACGTTCAGCCCGTCGAGACGCGAGTTGGCCACCACATCGGCCTCGAACCCGCGCGACTGCGGGCGAGACGTATTGGGGTCACCCCGGATCTCCAACTGCACCGAGGGCAGATACTGCGCCATGTCGTTGATGTTGCGGATCTGCTGGTTGACCACGACATCATGCGGAACACCCATGATGGAATAAGGCGTATCCAGCGTGTCCCGATTGCCCAGCGGCCCCAGATAGACGGTCTTGTTCATATATTTGGCGGCCGTGCCATCCGCCGCATGATGGCCAAGGACGGTGACCGTCTCACCGTTGGAACCATCCAGTATCCCGGCAATGGGGGCCGCTCCGGCCGGGGCTTTCGCAGCCCGCGTTCCGGCGGCGCGCGCCTTGGCCGGCTCCGTCTTGCCGGGGGCATGGCTGCCGGTCTTGCCCTGCGTGGAAACAGTCGGCGCGGCCAGCGCCGAAGTGGTCAATAGAAAGGCGCCAAATGTTCCGGCGATGAAAAAGGGAAAAAAGCGATGATTCATGGATCTGGCGCGCCCGGATGATGAACAGAGACCGTAAGTTGTGTCTTTGTTGCCACCCCCAATCCGGCCCTGTCTATATACGACCGTATATAGGTCCATATACGATGAAATATAATCACAGACTGTTGCCGGAATCATACAGGTGCGACGCGGCAAGGCCGCCCGTGGAATGCGCCCACTCCGGCAACCACTCGACCGATCGAAGACGATCCGCAACAGACGCGGCAATCCTCCGTTTTCCTGCTTGCCGTCATCCTTTCGCAGCAGGCATGATCGTCTTCATGCGCCGTTTCCTGCCAATCCTCGCCCTGCTCCTGCCGAATATCGCCGCCGCAGCGCCGAACCCCTCCCCCGCCGAGATCGTGGCCCACGCCCCGGATGCCGCCTGGGCCGATGTCCCGCCGGACCGGCTGCTGGTCATGACGCTGGCCAACGGCGCGCAGGTGACGATCGAACTCGCCCCCCAGTTCGCACCGGTCCACACCGGCAATATCGTGCGCCAGGCCCGCGCCCACGGATGGGACGGCGGCGCGATCGTCCGCGTGCAGGACAATTACGTCGTGCAATGGACCACCCGCGACGAAACGGCCAAACCGCCCGCGGGCTTCGTCGCCCATCCGCCTGCGGAATATGATCGCGCGCGTCAGGATATCGCCATTCGTCCGCTCGGCTTTCCCGATCCCTACGCGCCGTCGTCCGGGTTCTGGTCAGGGTGGCCCGTCGCCGCCGAGGGCGACCGCGTCTGGCTTCCCCATTGCTACGGCATGGTCGGCGCCGGCCGCGACATGCCCCCCGATACCGGCGACGGGCAGGAACTGTACGCCGTCAACAGCGAAGCCCCCCGCCAGCTCGACCGCAATCTCGCCGTCGTAGGGCGCGTTCTCACCGGCATGGAGCATTTCGGCGCCTTGCCGCGCGGCACGGCCGCCCTGGGCTTTTACGCCAGAAAGGATCAGAACGTCGCAATCCGGAGCATCTCGCTCGCCGCCGACCTGCCCCGCGCCAGTCAGCCGCATCTTCAGGTCATGCGCACCGACAGCCCCACATTCACGGAATACCTGAACGCCCGCGCCAACCGCACGGACCCGTTCTTCGTCCGCCCCGCCCACGGCGTCGCGTTGTGCAACGTGCCGGTGCCCGTGCGGCCAAAGCCGTAAAGCCGTATTCGTTCTTTTTTGAAAAAAAGAACCAAAAAACTTTTATTCGTTCTGGGACTTTTTGCTGGGGGCAGCGAATATCCCTGAACGCATGGCCTAGCGCAGGCCATCTACGAAATCAGCGATCCTGGCGCAGGCTTCGCGCAGCACGTCGTCACTCGTGGCACAGGAAAGCCGCAGGTAAGGGCCGAGCCCGAACGCACTGCCATGCACACAGGCCACATGCTGTTCTTCCAGCAGCGCACGGGCAAAATCCTCGTCCGTCCGCACCTCCTGCCCGCCCCGGCTGGTCCGCCCCAGGCAACCGGCAATGCCGGGATAGGCATAGAACGCCCCCTGCGGCATGGCGCAGGTCACACCGGGAATGGCCCGCAAGGCTTCCACCACCATCGTACGGCGCCGCGCATAGGTATCGCGCATCTCCCCGATCAGCGATGCCGGCCCATCCAGCGCCGCCGCAGCAGCAGCCTGCGCGATTGAACTGATGCCCGAGGTCGCATTGCCCTGAATCCGCGTCATCATGCGGATCAGCCGCTCCGGCCCGCCCGCATAACCCACGCGCCAGCCGGTCATGGCATAGGATTTGGAAACCCCGTTCACCGTCAGGACACGCGACGCCAGATCCGGCGCCACAGCCGCCAGCGCATGATGCCGCGCCCCGTCGAAAACCAGATGTTCGTAAATCTCGTCGGAAAGAATCCACGCCTGCGGATACCGGCGCAGCACCTCGGCGACGGCTTCCAGATCCGCCAGCCCCATCACCGCGCCGGTCGGATTGCTGGGAAAGTTCAGCACCACCCAGCGCGTGCGCGACGACATCGCCGCCTCCAGCGCCGGCGCGGTCAGCCGAAACCCGTCTTCCTCGCGGCATTCGGCCACCACCGGCACCCCGCCGAACAGCCGCGCCGCAAGCGGATAGCTGACCCAGTACGGCGCCGGGATCACCACCTCGTCGCCTGCATCGATCGTCGCCATGAAGGCGTTGAAGATCACCTGCTTGCCGCCGTTGGAGACCATGATCTCCGACAGCTTGTAATCCAGCCCGTTCTCACGCGCGAATTTGCGCGCGATCGCCGCCTTCAGCGCCGGCGTGCCATCGACGGGCGGATATTTCGTCTGCCCGTCGAGCGCCGCCCGATGCGCGGCCTCGATCACCGCGCGCGGGGTCGCGAAATCCGGCTCGCCCAGCGCCAGCGACAGCACCTGATGCCCCTCGGCCCGCAACGCCCGCGCCCGCACCGCCATGGCGATGGTGGCAGGCGATTCCAGCCGCCCGGTGCGGGCGGCAAAGCCGGGTTCATCCACGATCATCGCACGCCCCCTCAGCGCAGACCGGCGCAGAAGCGCTGAATGCGCGCACAGGCCTCGCGCAGGCTCTCGGTGTCGGTGGCATAGGAAATGCGGAAATGCCCGGCGAACATGAAGGCCGCGCCATGCACCGCCGCCACGCCCTCTTCCTCCAGCAGCGCGGTGACGAAATCCTCGTCATTGCCGATGGTGCGCCCGCCGGCACTCACCTTCCCCAGACAGCCTTCGATCGACGGAAAGACATAGAACGCCCCCTCCGGCCGATGGCAGCGCAGCCCCTTGGCTTGATTAAGCATCCCCACCACCAGGTCGCGCCGGTCCTGATAAGCCCGCACCATCTCGCCGATAAACTCTTGCGGGCCGGAAAGGGCCTCCACCGCCGCCGCCTGGCTGATCGAGCAGGTGCCGGAGGTCGACTGGCTCTGCAACTTGTTCATCGCCTTGGTCAGCACCGCCGGCGCGCCCGAAAAACCGATGCGCCAGCCGGTCATGGCATAGGCTTTCGACACCCCGTTCATCGTCACGGTGCGGTCGCGCAGCTTCGGCTCCACCTGCACGATGGTCGCGGGCACGAAGCCGTCATAAACCAGCTTGTCATAGATATCGTCGGTAAAGATCCACACATCCGGGTGCCGCAGCAGCACATCGCAGATCGGCCGCAGATCCTCGGCCGAATAGGCCGCCCCCGTCGGGTTACAGGGCGAATTGAGGAAGAACCACTTGGTCCGGGGCGTGATCGCGGCCTCCAGATCCTCGGCCCGCAGCTTGAAGCCGGTCTCCTCCGGGCACGGCACGATCACCGGCACCCCGTCGGCCAGCGCCACGATGTCGGGGTACGACACCCAGCACGGCGCGGGGATGACCGCCTCGTCCCCCGGATTCAGGGTCGCGACCATCGCGTTGTAGATCACCTGCTTGCCGCCGGTGGAAACGATGATCTCGTCGGCCGAGTAATCCAGCCCGGAATCGATGCGGAACCGTTCGGCCACCGCCCGGCGCAGCGCCAGGGTCCCGGCCACGTCGGTATATTTGGTCTGGCCCTCGGCGATCGCACGGATCGCCGCGTCCTTGATGTTCTGCGGCGTGTCGAAATCGGGCTCGCCGGCCGACAGGCTGATAATATCCTGTCCAGCCGCCTTCAAGGCGCGCGCCTTGGTCGAAATGGCGATGGTCTGGCTGGGGCTGACCTTGTTCAGACGGGCGGCGATAAGATCCATGACACCAAGTCCACAGTAACGGGGAAACCAGTAACGGGGGAACGCGCCGGCACCACAGACGGCCCGGCGGGCGCACACCGTAATGCGAAGTGCCGGCCGAGGAAACCGCCCATCGCCACAGATCAGGCCGGCAGGGCCGCTTTTCCCATCGCGGCGTCGCGCACGGCCCGCGCATCATACCCCGCCGCCCGCAGCGCCCGCAGGGTCTGTGCCCGGTCGCGCTTGGCCAGCCTGCGGCCCGCGTCATCCAGCAGCAGCGGATGATGGACATAATCCGGCGCCGGCCAGCCCATCAGCACCTGCAACAGCCGATGCACCGATGTCGCGGGGCGCAGGTCCTCGCCCCGCGTCACCAGGCTGACCCCCTGCAACGCATCGTCATGCGTCACGCACAGATGATAAGACGCCGGGCAATCCTTGCGCGCCAGCACCACATCGCCAAACGGCGCGACCGGCGCCGACACCATCCGCCGCTCCCCCCCGACCCATTCCCGCCAGTTCATCACGTCGCCGCCCGCCTCGGCGGTCGCCCGCGCCATGTCCAGCCGCAGCACATGCGGCACCCCGGCCGCGATGCGTTCGGCCCGCTCCGCCGCCGACAGGCCGCGACAAGTGCCGCCGTAGGCCAGTGTGCCGTCGGGGGCATGATGCGGCGCATGGGCGGCCTCGGCGGCCTCCCGCCTGATATCGGCGCGGGTGCAGAAACAGGGATAGAGCAGTCCGCGCCCCGCCAGTTCATCCAGCACGCCCCGATAATCCGCCATATGATCGGACTGCCGGCGAACCGCCCCATCCGGCACGATGCCCAGCCAGGCAAGATCCTCCACGATCGCCGCCTCGAACGCCTCGCGGCAACGGCCGGGATCGATATCCTCGATCCGCAACAGGAAGCGCCCGCCCGAATCGCAGGCCGCATGCCACGCCACCAGCGCGGCAGCGGCATGCCCCAGATGCAGAAAACCGGTCGGGCTGGGCGCAAAGCGCGTCGCCCACCCACGACCATCCTGCGGATTTCCATCCTGAAAACAGCAGGATGCCGTCATGCCTTCACATCCTCTCGCGCGCCACCATGCCGCATAACCGGCACGAATCCCCCGCTCTCCCTTGCGGAAACACCGAATATTTGCGATATGGATTGAAGGTTCTCAACGGCGCATATCATTCGGCGTTCCGATTTTGAGTAACAACGCCTGATGATGGTGTGGCGGCATCGCGAAAGGATGCGCCCCTTGCTTGCTGGCAGTCCACATTATCCGGCCCTGGTCCTGAATGCTGATTTCAGGCCACTTTCCTATTTCCCGCTCTCGCTCTGGTCATGGCAGGATGCCATCAAGGCCGTATTCCTCGACCGGGTCTCGGTCCTCAGCGAATATGATGAGGAAGTCCGCTCCCCCAGCCGGTCGCTTCGACTACCCAGCGTCATCGCCCTGAAGGATTACATCCCGACCGCGCGCCGACCGGCCTTTACCCGTTTCAATGTCTTCCTGCGCGACAATTTCGCCTGCCAATATTGTCTCGACCGCCTGCCGACCCACGACCTGACGTTCGATCACGTCGTTCCCCGCTGCAAGGGCGGCCGCACCACCTGGGAAAACGTCGTCACCGCCTGTAGCCCCTGCAACCTGATGAAGGGCTCGCGGATGCCGCACGAACTCCATATGTATCCGCGCCGCACTCCCGCCCAGCCCTCAACCTGGGAACTCCAGGAAAACGGCCGCTCCTTCCCGCCCAACTACCTGCATGAAAGCTGGCGGGACTACCTCTACTGGGACAGCGAACTGGATACCTGAGAAAGGCTGCCAGCAAAGTCACCGTGCCGCCGATCCAGCGCGCATGTCCTCCGCTTCGACGCGCACGGCCCTCCAGGCCACTCCGCTCCGATGCGCGAAGATACACGCGGGCCGCGCCGCTTCGCGGCACTCTCGCCCGGCAGGCCGATTTTACAAACGGTCTCGAAGACCGGCCGAAAACGCGCGTGGGCAGCCCTCTCGCTCACCAGTCCACGTTTCGATCAGCCTCCGAGAGAGAGCGCGAGCAAACGCGCCCCCTCCTAACCCCCGCTTATCGCGATCACCCGAGACGCATTCTCCCTTCCCCCCGGCAGCCGGAATTTTTCCACCAGTCCGCTGAGCCTGCGCCCTTCGGCGGCCAACTGCCTGGAGGTTCCGTTAAATGTTTCGGCAACGGCCGTATTCTGCTGGGTAGTCTGGTCCAGCGCCCCCATGGCGGCGTTGATTTCCGACAGGCTCGATGACTGCTCCTTCGCTGCTACGGCGATGGCATCCAGATGCTGCCCCATCTGGTCGATGAAATCGGAAATCGTCCGCAGCGTCCCGCTGCAATCCTTGACCCGGCTGGCCCCTTCCTTCACGTCGGCGGCGGTCGCGCGGATCACGCCGCGCACATCCCGCGCGGCGTCGGCGCTTTTCTGCGCCAGCATGCGCACTTCGCTGGCCACCACGGTAAAGCCCCTGCCGGCCTCCCCCGCCCTGGCCGCCTCGACGCTGGCATTCAGCGCCAGGATATTGGTCTGGAAGGCAATCCCGTCGATCATGTCGACGATCGCGGCAATCTTCTCCGATCCCTGCTCGATCCGCCGCATCGCCTCTTCCGTCTCCAGCGTAACGGTGCTCGACGTCGCGGCCGACCGGCGGGCCCGCGTCCCGATCTCGCGGGCCATCTCCGATCGTTCCGCCGTATCCGCCACGCTCCGGGCAATCTCCGCCACGGCCGTATTCGTCTCCTCCAGCGTGGCAGCCTGGTGCTCGGTGCGCCGTGCCAGCGTCTCCGCGCCGCCCGCCAGCCCATGCGTGCCGTCGCTGATCACGCGAACGGCGCCCGACATATGGGCGAACGCCGCGCCAAGCTGCGCCAGCGACCGGTTGAAATCGCGACGCAGGGATTCGAATTCCGCCGAAAACGGCGTAGCGATCTGAAAGGAAAGGTCGCCGCCCGCCATCCGCCTCAACCCGTCGGCCAACGCGCTGGTCGCCTGAAGTAACCGTTCCCGCGCCTCGGCTTCCGCCCGCTCCTGAATGGCCACGCGCTCAGCCTCCGCACGGCGGCGCTGGCCCTCCGCATCCCGCTCCAGCGCCTGCTTCGCGATGGCCGCAACACGAAAGACCTCAAGCGAACGGGAAATCGCGCCGATCTCGTCCCGCCGGCCGGCCATGGGAAAGACCAGATCAGTCTCTCCCGCCGCCAGCCGGGTAATGGAAGCATTGATCCGCTGAAGCGGCCGCAGGATCTTGTACAGAACCACGAGAATAGCCGCCAGCATCACGACGAACAGCACGGCATAGGCCGCATAAACCCAACGAACCGTCGTCCTGTAGGCGGCCTCCGACTCAACACCATAGGACGCAGCATCCCCGATGCTGCCATCAAGGAACGAGGTCAGGGTCTCCGATACCGTTTCCTCGGCATCGACCAGCCCCTGGCTAGCCGTCACCACCGCATGGGCATGGTCCTGGGAAACCGACCAGTCCTTGAACGTATCGTCGTGCAGGTCTTTGTACTGATACCACTGCTCCTGAATATTATGGAACAGCGCCTGCTCCCGATCGGTCGTAATAAACGGCACATACCGGTCGATAGCATGGGCGATCCTGTCGGACGCCGCGTCGCTTTCGCCGGCAAGCGTCTTGAAATCACCCTGCGACGCCACGGTAAGCTGGCGGATCTCGATACCCCGGAAATTCTGGATCTCGGTGCGAAGGGTCGAGAGCGCCTTGATGCTGGCCAGCGACCGGTTGGTAATGTCCTCGACCCGCCCGTTGACGTAAGTCAGCCCCCGTATCGAAAACAATCCCGAAACGATACAGGAAAGAACGATAAAAAACAGAACAATACTCAACGATCCTTTGATGCCGGGCGATCGCACAAGCCATCCTTTCGCTCTCTCGCGCCACCACAGCAGGCGATGGGCGCGCGACCCTACAATCGAACCCCCACCCGAATTATTAAGTTTATATGTACTTTTCCGCCGCACCATCGGCGGCACGCCACCTAATTTCCTGGCAAACCCCGATACGCCGCCCTATCATCCCGCCCCATGCGCGGCCCTGCCAAGGCCAAAGAGCCGCATCCGCGCCTTGACCCAGATCATGGAATCCTGTTCAGCGCCCTCACCATAGTGCACGCCATTTCTGATCATGGAGCACCGTCATGGCACGCGTTTCCGGAAAAGTCGCGATCGTCACAGGCGCCGCCCTCGGCATCGGCAAGGCGACCGCCCTGCTGCTGGCCAGGGAAGGCGCGAAGGTCGCGGTCGCCGACCTGAAGGCCGATGAAGGCCACGCCGTCGTCGCCGAAATCGAGGCAGCGGGCGGCGAAGCCCTCTTCGTACCCCTCGATGTCAGCCGCGAAGAGGACTGGACGCGGGCCATCGCCGCCGTCCTGGCCCGCTTCGGCCGGCTGGACATCGCGGTCAACAATGCCGGCATCGCCTATGCCGGCACGGTGGAAAGCACCAGCCTGGACGACTGGCGCCGCGTGCAGTCGATCAATCTCGACGGCGTGTTCCTGGGCACGAAGGCCGCCGTCGCCGCCATGAAGGACCATGGCGGTTCGATCATCAACCTGTCCTCGATCGAGGGCCTGATCGGCGACCCGACCCTGGCCGCCTACAACGCCAGCAAGGGCGGCGTGCGCCTGTTCACCAAGTCGGCCGCCCTGCATTGCGCCCGCTCCGGCTACCGGGTCCGCGTCAATTCGGTCCATCCCGGCTATATCTGGACCCCGATGGTCCAGGGCCTGACGGGCGAAAGCCCGGACCAGGCCGCCGCGCGCAAGCGGCTGGAGGCCCTGCACCCGGTCGGCCATCTGGGCGAAGCCGACGACATCGCCTACGGCATCCTTTACCTGGCCTCCGACGAATCGAAATTCATGACCGGCAGCGAACTGGTCATCGATGGCGGCTATACCGCCCAGTAAGAGCGCATTTTACCGGACGAAAATCTGCCAAAAGCAGCTTTTCGTCCACACCTGCCAAAAAAAGACGGCGTTTCAGGCATATTTCGTTACGATCGGATTAGACATTTTTCCGATCCCGCTGCTACCGTCCCGACATCTTTAACTATTGGGACACGCTCCTCCATGAGCAAGGCTTTCATCGCCGCCGTTCTTCAGGATTCTCTTAACTGCACGGGTGTCGCCGCCGGCAAGGCCGCCAACGACCTGATCGATGCGATCGTGGCCGAGTTACACAAGGAAGGCGGCTTCACCCTGCCCTCCTTCGGCACCTTCAGCGTGCACAAGACAAAAGCCCGCAAGGCTCTCAACCCCCGCACCGGCGAGCCGGTCAAGGTCAAGGCCGGCAAGACCGTCCGCTTCAAGGCCAGCCCGAACCTGAAAAAGGCGGTCTGATCGTCCCGACCGGCCCGGGCGGGCTGACCCGCCCGCCCCCATGCATCCTTTGCGAGGCAGGCCGCGTTCCTTCCGGGAACCGGCCGGGCGCCCCTCCCCCCGGACCACCGCCTCGGGAAAGACCGCTCCATGCCCACCCAGTCCCCGCGCCTGACGATCCGCTATTGCGTCCGCTGCAACTGGCTGCTGCGCGCGGCCTGGATGGCGCAGGAGCTTCTCTCGACCTTCGGCGCCGCACTGGGCGAGGTCGCGCTGATCCCCGACGACAGCGGCGGCCGCTTCGAGATCATGCTGGATGACACCCTGCTGTGGGAACGCACCCGCGACGGCGGCTTCCCCGGCCCCAAGGACCTGAAGCAGAGAGTGCGCGACAGAATTGATCCCGAGAGATCCCTAGGCCACACCGACCGCTAAAAGCGTGGCTGGACATGCGCGCTGGCGACGATCCGACGCGCGTTTCCTGCGCTCCGATGCTCACGGCCATCAAGGCCGCTCCGCTTCGGTGCTCGGAAACACACGACGGCCGTGCCGCTTCGCGGCACTCTCGCTCACCAGCCCACATGTCCAGCCACGCTTTCCCTCCACCAGAATGACGCCACATTCCACTGCGTTCCGCTTCGCGGTATGAGAGGACGTTCGACGACCGGAGCATGTCCATGAGCCACCAGCCTGCCGATCAACGTGTCACGCCGGACGACCTGCTGGACAGTGTCGCGGCCATCCTGGCCGACGAACCCGACCTGATCGCCAATGCCGCGAATGTCGCCGCCCTGCTGTTCGAGGCCCTGCCCCGCATCAACTGGGCCGGCTTCTATTTCCTGCGCGACGACCAGCTTGTCCTCGGGCCGTTCCAGGGCCGGGTCGCCTGCACCCGCATCCCACTGGGCAAGGGCGTATGCGGCACCGCAGCGACCAGCCGCGAGACTATCGTGGTGGCGGACGTCCATGCCTTTCCCGGCCATATCGCCTGCGACGCCGCCTCGGCCTCGGAAATCGTGGTACCGCTGCTCGCCGGCGACCGGCTGATCGGCGTGCTGGATATCGACAGCCCGATCCCCGATCGCTTCACACCGCAGGACCGGCAGCTTGTGGAAGCGGTGGCCGCATTGCTCGTCCGCGCTCTTCCGGCATAACGTCCCGCTCCGGCGCCGCCCCGGCCGCTTCATCGCGCGGCAGGTCGGCATAAAAGGCCACCGTGTTCCGGCCGGCGGCCTTGGCGTGATACATCGCATGGTCCGCGCACCAGAGCAGATGCGCCGGTGTATCCGCATCGCCGGGCGCCGCCGCCACCCCGATGCTGGCGGTGACGGGATAAGACGCCGCATCGATCTGAAAACCACCGCGAAACTTCAGCAGGAAGGCGTCGATCAGCGTCCCGACCACAGCACTCCGTGGGTCGGCCATGATCAGCGCGGTGAATTCGTCTCCCGACAGCCGCGCCACGATCCCCATCGCCTCGGCCCCGTCCTCGGTCGCGTCGCGAACGGCGGCACTCAGCGCATGCGCTACCGCCTCCAGCAACGCATCCCCGGTCCGGTGCCCATGCACGTCATTGACCTGCTTGAAATTGTCCAGATCGATGAACAGCATGGTCAGCGGCCGGCCGGTCGTGGCGCTGAGTTGATAGAACTGGTCGAGCTTGTCGTTGAAATAGATCCGGTTGCCGATCCCCGTCACCAGATCCGTCTCGTAAAGCTGCCGGATCTGCCGCAGCGATCGCGTCAACTGGCCATGCAGCAGCCGCACGTTCGCCGCCAGCCGACCGACCTCCCCCATATCGGGTACATCGATATCCTGCCGGCGATTTTCCGTAATCGCCGTCACCTGCCGGTCAAGTTCCTCGACCGGCGCGATGATATAGCGGCGCACCAGCGCCATCAGCACCGAGACCGACACCACGCTGAGCACGATGACGAACAGGCCGGTCACGGCGGCAAAGCGCGTCAGCGGGCCACGCAGATAGGCGACGGACGGCGTCTCCTGCGCATAAAGACCAGGCGCCAGCCGAATACTGGCGGATAATTCCCCATGCGATACCGGCGGCAAATCCGTCAGCGCGACCGGCGCGCCATATTCCCTGGCCATGGTGTCGCGGATCGTCTCGAACCGGCGGGGCCGCACGGCCACCTGCATGACGACCGACTGATCCGGCTGCGGCCCCGCAACGCCCACGCCCCCCGTGCGCGCCTGCACCTTCGCGGCCATCGCCAGATAGGTCGTGCCGTCTCCTTCGGTCACCAGTCCCGAACGCGATGCCACATCATCGTTCAGCACCGCCTGCGCAAAGGCCGACTGGCCGGCCCCCAGCTTCTGGAACGGGTCCGTGCCATTGTCGAAATAGAAGATCTGCTTCCCATCCGACTGGAAAACGCTGCACGACACGTTCGCCCCGTCATTGGGAACCAGCGATTGCAGGCTGTCCTGCACACCGATCGCCAGAACCCTGGTCCGGTATTCGGCATCGCTTTCATCGACGAAAGTCAGAAAGGCCGGACTGTTGCGCACCACATACAGCAATTGCGAATCCAGCGACGCATAGTCGGAATAGGCATTCTGAAGCTGCGACAGATTCTGCTGAAGCCTGGCCCTGTTCTGCGTGAGCAGCGCATGGCGATACCCCAGATACGCCGCCCCGCCCGCCAGGATATGCCCCAGCAGGACGATAGGGAACAGAACCGCGAGCGCGCGCCTACTGAGTGTCATGAATCGCCAGCAGGGCACTGAGGATATGCCGGCGCAACTGCAGGCTGGCGGTCGGAAAAGGCCCGCGATAGAGAATGGGGTACTCCGCGGGCGGGTAGATCTGCGGGTCCTCGCGCATCCTGGCCGGCAACAGGGCGGCGGCATGCGGGTTGGTCGTCGGCTGGCGCAGGAACATGGCATTCGCCGCCGCATTGTCGGCCTGCGCCAGAAACGCGACGAACCGTTCCGCCATGCCCGGATTGCGCGTACGCTTGGGCACGACCAGGCAGTCGGTCCACACCATGGCGCCCTCGCGCGGCGTCACGAAGCGCCACGTCTCCGTCCCCGCGCCGGCCATGTTCAGGGTCTTCTGGTCTCCCGTCGCTCCCAGGCCGATAAAGATCCGCCCCCGGATATCGCGCCGCCTCTGCGCCGTCGAGGGCAGGCCATAGGTCAGCACGGCGGGCGACTGCGCGCGCAGCAGTTCGAAGGCCCGCCGCAGATCCCCCGGATCGCCGCTGTTCATCGGGCGCCCCATGAAATTCAGGGCGGCGGCCAGCAATTCCTCCTGGTCGTCGGTCATGGCGATATGCCCGGCCAGCGCGGGGTCCGGCTTCAGCAGGTCGCCCCACGATTGCGGCGCCACCTTCAGGCGGTCGGCGCGATAGACGATCCCGGTATTCCCCCAGCTATACGGCACGCCGTATCGCCCGCACATGCCACGCCACTGCTCCTCGCTGCGCGACGTCTCGGGCAAGGGCAGGCCGGACTGATCCAGCAGCAGTCCCCGCTCGCCGAACGCCTGGACATGGGCACTATCGACCACGGCCAGATCGATCGGCGCATCGACGTTCGCGATCAGCAGGTCCCGCCGGTCGCCATTGTCGAAGACGATCTGATTGACCGCGACCCCGGTCATGGCCGTCCAGGCCCGCACCACGTCGGGGCTGATCCCCCATTCCCAGATAAGGAAATTCAGGGCATTCGCCTGCGCGACGACGGGCCGCAGGGCCAGAAGGGCCAGACCGACCCCCAGCATCGCGGCCAGAAAACGCGGGCCGCCCCCCTGCCCGGCAGATCGCCTGTTCAAACGGCCTGTCACACCGGCTCGCACGCTACCCCGATCCGTCACAAAATCGCCTCGTCCGGCGCGCCTGTCCCCATAGCCGCGTCGCCTGAATGTCCGTCGCCCCATCATGCGAAGCACCGAAAAAACACCCGCAACAGGCACCACGCGCCGCCATCGCCAAGGATCGGCGACGTGCTATTGCGCATTTCGGTTTCGCAATCAACTCTCCACGGGCGACGATCCAGGCGCCGGCAAAACAATGCCGGTTCTCTTCGTTTTTCTATCACGCCCCCCGGCGCACATAACAGAAATTTGTTGCGACAGAGGATTAACGACTCCTCTCTCCGCCGGCGCATGGCCCCTCTATACCCCCTCGATCGCCCCTCCCACACAC
>NZ_JBDNXE010000072.1:0-20036 GCF_047721585.1 Gluconacetobacter sp. | reverse complement strand
GTGGAGGCGGGCGCGCCGGTGCGGCGGGCGGCGCCGGACGAGGATGAGGATTGGCGGCCCGGCGTGCCGCCGCCGGGGGCGCCGATGCCGGACCTGGCGGGGTGGGACCATGTGTATGCCTATCGCGATGCCGCCGGGCGGGTGATGCGCTATGTGGTGCGGCGCGATGCGACGGCGCATGCGCGCAAGCGGATCATGCCGCTGACCTGGGGTACGCTGCGGGGCGAGGGCGGCGAGCGGACGGGCTGGCATCCGCGCCATGCCGCCGTGCCGCGCTCGCTGTACGGGCTGGAGCGGGTGATGCGGGCGCGCACCGTGCTGGTGTGCGAGGGCGAGAAGGCGGCCGATGCGGCGCAATGCCTGTTTCCGCGCATGGCGTGCGTGACGTGGACGGCGGGCAGCGGGCATGTGGGCCGGGCGGACTGGAGCGTGCTGGCGGGGCGGCATGTGATTCTGTGGCCCGATCACGATGCGCCGGGGGCGAAGGCGGCGGCGGAGATTGCCGCCATCCTGGGCGGAATTGCCGCGACGGTGCGGCTGGTGGATGTCGGCGATCTGGAGCCGGGGGACGATGCGGCGGATCTGCGCGTGCCCGACGCGCGGGCGTGGCTGTGCGAGCGGGTGGGGCCGGTGCTGTGCGGCACCAGCGTGAAGCGCGCCGGGGCGCAAGGCGGGCCTGTGGTGGCGCGGCGGGTGGCCGGGCTGGAACCGATTGCGGTACGCGGCGGGGAGATCGACCTGGTGGCCAGTGCCGGGGAACGGGCGCTGGTGGCGGCGAATGCGCCGGTTTATCAGCGCGGTACCCGTCTGATGCGGCCGGGGCGGCGCGAGGTGGCGGCGGCGGACGGGCGGTTGACGCAGGCGGCGTGCCTGATGGATGTCGGCGTGCCGGCGCTGACCGACCTGCTGTGCCAGGTGGTGGAATGGCGGCGGTTCGACCGGCGCAGCCAGGGGTGGAAGGCGATCGACCCGCCGGCGGCGGTGGCGCAGGTGATTTTGAGCCGGGCGGGGACGTGGCCGTTTCCCGTGCTGGCCGGGGTGATCACCACGCCGACGCTGCGGCCGGACGGGTCGGTGCTGATGGCGCCGGGCTATGATCTGGCGACGCGGCTTTATCATGTGGACGATCCGACGCTGGAACTGAGCCTGCCGGAGCCGACGCGGGCGGCGGCCGACGCGGCGCTGGCGCTGCTGGAAGGGCTGCTGGTGGAGTTTCCCTTTGCCGCCGAGGCCGACCGGTCGGTGGCGCTGGCGGCGATTCTGACCACCGTGGCGCGGGGGATGATGCCGGTGAGTCCGCTCTTTGCCTTTCGGGCCAACGCGCCGGGGTCGGGCAAGAGTTTCCTCGTGGATCTGGCGAGCGTGATCGCGACCGGGCGGGTGTGCCCGGTGACCAGCGCGGGCGAGGATGTGGCGGAGATGGAAAAGCGCCTGACCGGGCTGCTGCTGGCGGGCTATCCGATCATGTCGCTGGACAATGTGAACGAGGAACTGGGCGGGGACCTGCTGTGCCAGGCGACGGAGCGGCCGATCCTGCGGCTGCGCGAACTGGGAGCGTCGTCCAGTGTCGAGATCGAGAACCGGGCGGTGATCTTCGCCACCGGCAATGCGCTGCGGGTGCGCGGCGACATGACGCGGCGGGCGTTGCTGGCGACGCTGGATGCCGGGGTCGAGCAGCCGGAACTGCGCCGGTTTGCCCGTGATCCGGTGGCGGACATCATGGCCGATCGCGGGGCGTATGTTGCCGCCTGCCTGACGATTCTGCGCGCCTGGATGGGAAGCGGGGCGGCGGTGGACCTGCCGCCTCTGGCCTCGTTCGAGGGCTGGAGCCGCACCGTGCGGGCGGCGCTGGTGTGGCTGGGGCGGGCCGATCCGTGCCTGAGCATGCAGGCGGCGCGCGAGGACGACCCGGAGCGCGGCGAGTTGCGCGAGATGCTGGGCCTGCTGGCCGAGGCGGCCGGGGTGGGGCGGCATTGCGGGCGGACGGTGCGGGAGATCGACGATCTTTCGGCGCTGGAACGGCAGGATGCCGCCGGGTATCGCGACGGGTTGCGGCACGCGGAGTTGCGGGATGCGCTGCTGCGCATTGCCGGCACGCCGGCCGGGCGGTTGAATTCCCGCCGCCTGGGGCGGTGGTTTCTGGCGCGGCGGGGGCGGGTGATCGACGGGCTGCGGATCGTGGAATGCGGGATGGCGCATGGCGGCGTGAAGCGTTGGGCGGTCGAGCGGGTGTGACGCGGGGCCGCAACCCTGGCGGGTGGCGTGTCGTTGACCCCTGATGGAAATGGAAGCGGTGCCCATGGGGAATGACGGTCGGATCGGGGCGCTGGCCTTGCTGGCGGGGATGGCGTTCGCCACGGCCTCGACCGGGGCGGCGCGGGCGGAGGACGTGCCGCCGCGCCCGACGATGTGGTACTGGCACAACTGGGCCGATCATCACGGCATCAGCCATATGACGAAATGTCCGCTGCGGGATTTCGACCTGAAGACGATGTCCGCGCCGGCCGGGCCGCAATGGCAGGACCGGCTGAAGAGCGGCCCGGCCCAGGTGATCTTTACCGTGCAGCCGGCGCACTGGAATGGCGTCTGGCATCCCGACCCGAAGGTGCAATGGATCATTCCGCTGAAGGGCGCATGGTATGTGACCGCCATGGACGGGCACAAGGTGGTGATGGGGCCGGGAGAGGTGTCGCTGGGGGAAGATCAACTGAGCCGGAGGGACGAGCAGGGGCATGTCGGGCACGATGCGGGGAATGTGGGGGACGCGCCGGTGGAACTGATGGTGGTGCAGGTGGATGCGGCGCCGACGGTGGACCAGCCCTGCCGCTTCAAATGAGGGCGTGGCTGCGATGCCTGCCCGACGCGGACATATCGTCGGCGTGCCTTGGCGGACCGGCTTCGGGATGCTGCCAGAGATTGTTCATAAAACAGTAGATTCCGTTATATAAGGACGATGTATATCTGGTGGTGCCATGCGCCACGTCGGGCATGGCGCGCCGGTGTCAGGCGGACCAGATGGCGTGCAGATCGAGAATCATGCTTTGCAGCCAATGCAGGCCGGCGTCGCCTCCGATGGTGAGTGGCGAGAGCAGGCGGACATCGCGCGGGCCGATGATGTCGGGCAGGCTGGCGATGCGGAGATCCGTCATCTCGCCGAAGGCGCGGGCGATATATTCCGGCACGACCGCGACCGTGCGCGATTTGCCGAGAAGAAGCGGCAGGTGGCCGAAGGATGGCACCACCAGCCGGATGGTGCGACTGAATCCAAGATTGCGCAGGGCATGGTCGAAGGCGCTATGCTGGCGGGCGCCCTCGATCAGGATCTGGTCCCACTGGCATAGTTCTTCGAGTTGCAGACTGTCCGGCAGGTTGACGAGGGCCGGGTTGCCGACGCACACCATGCGGTACGAGGTCAGCGATATCGTGGCGTAATCGGGGCGCGTCAGCGGGTAGATCGTGACGGCGAGGTCTATTTCCTTGCGGTCCAGCGTCAGATTCATCGTGCCCGGTGCCACCGTGCGGGCGGTCAGCGTCACGTTGGGGGCGACTTCGCGGACCCTGGCCATCAACTGCGAGCCGAGCGCGTAATCCACGCCGCCGTCGTATCCGACCACGAAGCTGCGGGTGGAAGACGCCGGGTCGAATTCGCCCGGTTTGCCCAGCGCGATGCGCATGGTGTCCACGCATTCGTCCAGCACGGATGCGATCTCCGTCGCCCGCGACGTGGGCTGCATGCCGTAGCGGGTGCGGACGAACAGTTCGTCGCCGCATTGAACGCGCAGGCGCCGCAGGGATGCGCTGACGGCCGGCTGGGTCAGCGCCAGCCGGATCGCCGCCCGGCTGACGCTGCGTTCGTGCCACAGGGCGAGGAACACCTGGGCGAGATTGAGATCCATCCGCGAGATATTCATGCGGTCTATAATAAATCAGAAAATTCGTTATTTGACCATACATATTCAAATCAAAAACAATACGGGTGCGAAATCACACCGCACCCTGCCAATTTTCGTTTGAGGACACGGTCATTGATACGTTCGTCCCGTCACCCCGCCGCGTTGCTGCTGGTTTCGACCGCGCTGGTTTCCGTCGTCGCACATGCGCGGCCCCCACGTCATGCCGGCAAGGAGACGGCCAGTTCCGCCGGGCACGCCGCCGCCCCGGCCGCGCCGACGGCATCACGGCCGACCGCGCCGTCGGCGGCGAGGAGCATTCCCGCCCCCAAGGGGGAGGATGTCTCGGTCGTCGGGGGGATTCGCAGCGCCAATGGCGTGACCAACACCACGCCCGGCGGCGGCCTGATGGCGCGCCAGACCACGGCGCGCTCGCAAAGCACGGTCACGCGCGATTTCATCGCCAAGCAGGCGCCGACGGGCAATGCCATCGCCATGATCGCGGCCCTGCCGGGGGTTATTTCGGCCAGCACGGACCCGCTGGGGCAGTCGAATACCGCGATGTCGATCCGGGGACTGCAACAGGCGGAAATCGGCTTCGTCTATGAAGGGATTCCGCTGAACGACAGCATCAACTACACGCCCTATACGCAGGCGATGGTGGATACCGACAATATCCAGTCGGTCACGGTCGCGCAGGGGGCGCCCGATATCGGTGCCCCGGTCTATAACGATGTCGGCGGCCTGGTGACCGTGGCCCTGCGCGGGCCGCTGGACCGACGGGGAGGGATGGTCGATTTCAGTTTCGGATCGAAATCGCTGCAACGGGAATTCATCCGCTACGATACCGGCGAGATCGGCCACAGCGGGGTGAAAGCGTTCGCCTCGTTTTCCTCGACGACCAACGACCAGTGGCGCGGGTCGGGTATGTTCAAGAAATACCATGTCGATTCGAAGATCATCAAGAACTGGGGCGAGGGAAGCAGCGCCGGCCTGATATTTTCCTACGACAACTGGCAGCAGGGCAATTATCGCCCCGCGACCATGGCGCAGTGGAAGCAGTACGGGACCTCGTTCAACTATACCAAGGAATATTCTCCGGGGAACACGAACTGGATCGGCTTGCAGCAATACCAGCGCCGCTCGACCGTGCTGATCGCCCCGGTGAAGCTGAAGCTGAGCCAATCGGTGTCGCTGGACGTGACGCCGGCCTATATGAATTATTCCGAATTCTATTTCGGTGGCGTCACCATCAAGGACAAGGGGTCGTATTTCGGCAGCGAGCCGATCGCCGACCTGAACCTGCCTTACCAGACCAATGGCGTCATGACGGCGTCGAGCATCAATCCGGTACCGCAGAAGATCGGATTCGTGAATAATGCGCTGACATGGAAAGAGGGCGTCAATACGTTCCGCGCCGGATACATCTATACCTATATCGGTCTGGAGGAGCCCATCTACTACGCCCCCGTCGGCTATGACGGCGGCATTGCCAACCGCTACAACAAATACATGGTGGCGCTGCCGGACGGCCGCCAGTACAGAACGCTCGACATGAACTTCAAGCATCAGATGAACGAGATCTTCGTCGATGACGAACTGAAGCTGTTGGGTGGGCGCCTGACGCTGGAAGGCGGGCTGCGTTACCTGATGATCACCCGCTGGGCCACCAACCTGATTCCCGGCGCCACGCACTACAAGGTCGGCGGCAGTTATGCCCAACCGCTGCCGCAGGTGTCCGCCAGCTTCAAGATCACGCCGCGCGACCAGATCTATATCGACGGAACGACCTCCTACCGCGCGCCGGCATCCGTGCAGGTCTATGGCGAGGTGTTCTCGACCTCCAGCCCGCGTCCGGCGTCCAAGCAATCGTCGCTGAAGGGGGAATATGCGATCGGCGAGGAGATCGGCTACCGTCACTATTCCACCGTCAATATCTCCGTCTCGCTGTTCAACTATAACATCACCAACAACCAGATCACGTCGTCGCAATATATCAACGGCATTCCGCTGCCGTCGCCGATCGAGGCGGGCGGCAAGACATCGCGCGGGGCACAGGGTGAAATCGGCCTGCGTCCCTGGCACCATTGGAGTCCGTATGTATCGGCCCAGTACCTGCATGCGACGACGGACAACGATATCCACAAGGGCAACGACCTGCTGCCCACGCGGGGCAAGATCGCGGTGCAGAGCCCGAAATTCTCGGCCGCCGTCGGGATCGCGTACGACGATGGATCGATCTTCGGGAATTTCAATTTCAACTATGTCGGATCGCAATATTCCGCGATCATGGATGACGAGAAACTGCCGGCCTACGAGACCGCCAACATCACACTGGGCTATCGCATGCACAGGGTATGGTTTGCCGAGCATCCGCAGTTTCAGTTGAATGTCGTCAATATCGGCGCCAAGAACTACCTGTCGGGCGTGCAGAGTATTTCGACCAATGCCAAGGCGACGCGCGGCAGGTACGGCACCACCATCGCCGGGTCTTCCCCGCTCTATCTCAGTGCTGGTGGCGTGGCCGTCGTCGCGTCGTTGAGCACCGGTTTCTGACAGAATTTTTCGGGGTATTTTCAGGATATGAGACGCATGAAGTCTTTGCGGTCTGCCGCTCGCCTCTCCGCCATCGTCGCGTCGACCGCGCTGGCCGGCCTGGCATTCGCCCCCGCCGCCCTCGCGGCGCCGGTCGCGTGGCCCAGCAGCGCGGGCAGCGGGTCATGCCCGGTCAGCAAGGCGGTGGACGTGCCGGCGACGATGCGCGACGGCACTGTCCTGCGCGCCGATGTCTATACGCCGCGCACGTCCGGCAAGGTGCCGGTGCTGCTGATGCGTACGCAGTACGGCAAGGAAGCGGCGCAAGTGCAGCCGTCGCGCTTTCAATCGCCCGCCTGGTTCGCGTCGCATTGCTATATCGTCGTGGTGCAGGACATAAGAGGGCAGGGGAAATCGGGCGGTACCTTCTACGAATATCGCTACGATCGCGATGACGGGTATGACACCGTACAATGGGCGGCGGCCCTGCCTGGGGCGGACGGGCAGGTGGCGATGTACGGTTCGTCCTATGTCGGGGCGACGCAATGGCTGGCCGCCACCGCGACGCCCCCGGCGCTGAAGGCGATCATTCCGTCCAATACCGGCGACGATTACTATGACGGCTGGAGCTATGAGGACGGGGCATTCCGCCTGGCCTTCATCGAACCCTGGATCCTGGAGACCATCGCGTCCAGCGCCGCTGCCAATCGGGGCGACAAGGCGCTGGCGAAGAGCCTGTTCGCCGATGGCAAGAATCCGTCGATCTGGCTGGCCTTTACGCCCTACGGTGCGTTCCCGCCGCTTCACCCCGACAAGCCGGAGGTCGCGCCCTATTTCTACGACACTGTTGCCCATCCGGCGCGGGACAGTTTCTGGGAGGCATTCCAGATCCGCACCCATTACGACCGCGTCAAGGTGCCGGTCCTGGCCTTCGACGGGTGGTATGATTCGTTCCTGAACGGTGCGGTCAACAATTTCAACGGTATGCGCGCTTCCGGCGGGAGTGCGGCGGCGCGGGCGAACCAGCGCCTGGTGATCGGGCCGTGGGAGCATATCGGGTGGGGGCGCCCCGATGCCGTCGTCAGTCCGCGGCTCAAGGATATCGGTCCGGTTGCCGACAGCCCGGTCAACGAACTGACCGTGCGGTTTCTCGACCATGTGCTGAAGGGGCAGGCGAACGGCTTTGCCGATGGTCCGCGCGTCGATTATTTCACGATGGGGGAAAATCGCTGGCATAGCGCAACGTCGTTTCCGATCGCGGGCACGCATTATGTCACCTGGTATCTGGGCAGCGAGGGGCGGGCCAATTCGTCCATGGGCGATGGCGGGTTGACGACCGCCAGGCCGCGTGGCGCGGCGGCGGATCGTTTCGTCTATGATCCCGCCAACCCGGTGCCTAGCCTGGGGGGGCATTCCTGCTGTTCCTGGACGTCGGGACCGCAGGGGCAGTTCGACCAGTCCGCCATCGAGCAGCGGCCGGACATCCTGGTCTATACGAGCGCGCCGCTGGTGGAGGCGATGAACGTCACGGGGCCGATCACGGTCGACCTGTTTGCGACGACGGATGCCAAGGATACCGATTTTACCGCCAAGCTGCTGGATGTCGGACCCGACGGGCGTGCGATCAACCTGAATAACGGCATTATCCGCGCCGCTTATCGGGAGTCGCTGAGCCATCCGACCCCGATCGTGCCCGGACAGGTTTACGAATATCACATCAAGGTCTGGCCGACCTCCAACCTGTTCAAGGCTGGGCATCGAATCCGGCTGGAGATTTCGTCCAGCGACTATCCGCAGTTCGCCCCCAATCCCAATACCGGGGAGCCTTTGGCGACTGCCCGGACGGTGGTGACCGCCCATCAGACCATCTGGCATGACGACACGCATCGATCGGCCGTCATTCTTCCGGTCCTTCCGGCTGCCGTCGCGGGAGCGGGGATCGATCATCCGCCTGCGGATTGAGGCTTAGGGGCGCGAAGGCGGTGCGCGGCATGGGTCGCGGCCGCCGATCCCGGCGTGCCTTCGCGGGGAGCTGGCCGTGACCCGGTCGCGTGGCAGGGCAGGCCCGGAGTAGGGATGCTTGGGCGGGCGCCGTGCCTGCCCGAGGGGGGACGAAAAAGCCCTGCGAATCTTTCTCTGCGCCGCATTCCTGTATTCAACGGTATATTGAGTGGGCGCCGCAGTCGCGGGCGGACTGTTTCCGCATCCCCGATTGGTGGGCCAGTGCCGACGCGTTCAAGAAATGCCACCGGCCGGGATGGGCGGCAGGAAGTGCGCCGCCTCGTTCTGTCGGGCGGCAGGGGCATATTCGCTGCCAAATGCCTCGATGCGACGGTCGGGTGGTTGCCATTCTTCCCGCATATCGGCAATCAGCGGCCGCGTTCGGAGAGGGAGCGTTTCTTTCGTGGCAGAGCACAGGGGGGCGCAGGTGGACGAGGTGCCGACGGTGGACCGGCCCTGCCGCTTCAGGTGAAGGACGCGCGGGGGCTGGCCATTTCCGGGGTTGGAGGCGCGAGAAAATCTGGATGATTCATGGCCAGTCATGCTGATGCGCGGGCTGGGCGGCCTGATTCCTTTGACACGGAAGGAGCGATGATATTCCTATTGTCTGGGAGCCTGACCGAAAATGCGCGCCGGCGGCGATCCGACGCGCATTTTCGGTCAGGCTCTGAAAACGATGGAAACGAGCCGAATACGGACTGAAAGGTCGGAAAATGCGCCAGCTTGTCGCAACCTGCGTTGCCGCCGCTCTTTCGGCTGGTCTGCTGGCCGCGCCGGTGGTCGAAGCCTGTACGCGCTTTGTCTATCATGGCGCGGATAATGAGGTGATCACGGCCCGGTCGATGGACTGGAAAACCGATGTCGCGACCAATCTCTGGGTCTTTCCGCGCGGGATGCGGCGCTCGGGGGAGGCCGGGGCGCATTCTGTCGTCTGGACATCGAAATATGGCAGCGTCATTGCCTCCGGCTACGATATCTCCACCACGGATGGCATGAACGAGGCCGGGCTGGTCGCCAACGTGCTGTGGCTGGTCGAGTCCGAATATCCGAAATATGACGGTACAAAAAAGGGATTGTCGATCGCGGCGTGGGCACAGTACGTGTTGGATAATTTCGCCACCGTGCAGGAAGCCGTGGATACGCTGGCGAAGGAGCCCTTTACGATCGTCACGGCGAACGTGCCCGGCGAGACGCGGCTGGCCACGTTGCATCTGTCGCTCTCCGATGCCTCGGGCGACAGTGCGATCATCGAATATATCGACGGGAAGCAGGTCATTCACCATAGCCGCGACTATCAGGTGATGACCAATTCGCCGAGTTTCGAAAAGCAGCTTGCCCTGAACGCCTACTGGAAGGATATCGGCGGCACGGTGATGCTGCCCGGCACCAACCGCGCCGCCGACCGGTTTGCGCGGGCCGCCTTCTATGTCAACGCGATTCCGAAAAGCGAGAGCCCGGTCGAGGCGATTGCCAGCGTGTTCAGCGTGATCCGCAATGTGTCGGTGCCGTTCGGCATCACGACGCCCGACCAGCCCAATATTTCGTCGACGCGCTGGCGGACGGTCGCCGACCAGAAGCGCAGGCTGTATTTCTTCGAATCGGTCCTGACGCCGAATATCTTCTGGGTGGATCTGAAAACGCTCGATTTCTCGGAGAAGACCGGGAAAGTGATGAAGCTGGAGCTTGGGCCGAACCAGACCAATATCTATTCCGGCGTGGCGAACGCGCAGTTCAGGCCGGCGGCGCCGTTCAAATTTCTCGGCATCGCGCCGCCGCTGCGGGCACAGTGCTGCGTGCTGAAGGCCGGCGAGGAATGAGGCTGCCCTCTGCCTGCCGGCCGCTGAAGAGCCGGCAGGGGCAGGCCCGGACGGCCTTTTAAGAGATGCTTCCGGACTGTGGGGGGGCGGGCCAGGCGTGCAGGCCGATATCGGCGATTGTGAGCAGCCTTTCCCTTGGCGCGCCGCCGCGCGCCAGCAGGCTCATGCCGCGCAGGAGGACGCTGTAGAAGGCGGCCGTGGCTTCGATATCCGCCTCGGCCGGGAGGTCGCCTGAAGTGATGCCGGCGCGCAGGCGGGTGACCAGAGCGGCTTCGGCCTCGGTGCGCCGGGTGGTCAGGAGATCGCGCAGGCGGGCCTGATTCGGGGCGCATTGAGTGGCGGCGGTGGCGATCATGCAGCCGGCCGGCTGGTCGTCGCGGGTGAACTGGGAGGCGGCCGTCGTCGTCAATTATGCGTCCGGCCAGGTGGGGGCAGCAGCATCAATATCGGCTCCGTCGTGTCGCGGATCACGCCGCCCAATTCGGTCGTCTATAACGGGACGAAGGGGGCGGTCGATGCCATGACCGGGACGCTGGCGCGGGAACTCGGGCCGAGGCAGATCCGCGTCAATGCCATCAATCCGGGTTTGGTCGAGACGGAGGGGACGCGGAGCGCCAATGTCGTGGGGTCGGTCCTGGTGCTGCGGCCCTCGTGCTGCGGTGCCGGGGCCGGCTTGTGCCTGGGATTGTGTCCCGCGCATAAAAAAACCGCCCCGAAGGGCGGTTTTCCGAGGGTGCCGCTGGCGGAACCTTCACGCAGCCTTGAGATTGACCGCGGACTTCTTGCCATTGCGGCCAGCCTCGATTTCATACGAAATCTTCTGGCCCTCGTTGAGGGTGGCCATGCCAGCGCGCTCAAGAGCGGTGATGTGGACGAATACGTCCGCAGTGCCGTCCTCGGGCTGGATGAAGCCGAAGCCTTTGGTGGAGTTGAACCATTTTACGGTGCCTGTTGTCATAACGAGGCTCCTTTACTGTAGTGCGGTGGTACATACAAAACGTGTACGCAATCGTAACTTGTCACGGGACAGCGCCGACGCAACGCGCGTCAGAGATCCTCATAAAAGCATCCACCATCGCCATCTACACATGAATAAATTTTGGAAGCAAGCAAAAAATTCTTGCCTCCTTCATGATCCATTACATTGGAAATAGTTTCTATACCGTTGATTATATGCGGCGTTATGCCGAAAACCAACAGAAAACGACCAGTTCTGGTAACGGAAATTCTCTCTGCCGGCCCGGTGGGAGAGGTGGGAATGGTGAGGTTGAAGCCCTTGAGGGAGGGAAACTGGCCCTGCCAATCCGGGAGGACCGGCGGGGGAGGAGCCCGACTTTCCCACCTTTGCCACCGGTGACGTGGGATGGGATTACGCCGGCGCGATGTCCGCCCTGTCGGGCGGCAGCAGGCCGGTGGCGCGGGCGGCGGCGATGATTTCCGTGACCGGGACGGTGATCCAGCGTTCGGCGGACAGGGGGCCGGCGGTGTCGCGCCAGGTTTGGACAATTGCGCAGCCCAGCGTGTAGCCGAACCAGCGGGGGATGTCGGCGGTGCCGAAGAACCAGCGGGCGTGGTCGTAGCCGGTGGCGGCCATGGGCGGCAGGCGGTCGTGCCGTTGCAGGATCGCGGGGCGGTCGATGGCGCCCTCCCAGGGGGCGGGTGGCATCTGGCTGAGGGTGTGGGCGAAGTGGCAGGCGAGGCCCTCGCTGACCAGGGCTTCGCCGAAGGTGCGGCCGTAGCCGGGGCCGGCCATGCGCAGGGTGTGGTGGGCCTCGTGCAGCATCTCGCGCGTCAGGGTGCCGTTGACGATGGTGGCGGCCGTGTTGGGATTGGCGGGGTCGATCGTGAGCGACACCAGCCGGGCGTGCCAGGCGCGGCCGCCGATGCCGATTTCGGGAATGGTGCCGGGGCGGGCGGGCTGGATGAGGATATCGAGCGGCGGCGGCGGCAGTTGGGTGGAGAGCAGGGTATGGGCTTGTGCGATGGCGGCCTGGATGCCGGCCTGTTGCGCGTCGAGGTTGCCGGTGGCGCGCAGCCAGTGGAGGTGCCAGTTGTGCATGTGGTCCGTTCCCGCGCCCTGGAGGGCGCAGGATGCGGAGCGGGCGTTTGTGCTGTCAATCGGGCATGGCTGTGAAGGCGGAGGGCCTTGGTGCGTCAGCGGGGCGGGGGGTGCGGTTGAAGGCGCGGTAGAGGCCGCCGCCGGCGAGGATGCCGAGGAACCAGGAGACGGCGTTGATGGCGTCCTGGCCGGGGAAGGTGCCCGCCGGGAAGAGGGTCGGGGGCAGGATGAGCAGCAGGGTCAGGGCGGTGGCGGCCAGCGCGGACGGGCGCCAGCCATGCCGGCCCGCATAGAGGCCGGTGAAGCTGTAGAGTTGCGGGAGGTCCAGCGTCTGGCGGCGGACGAGGTAGTAATCGGCCAGCATGATGCCGGTAATGGGGGCCAGGATCGCGGACAGGATGCCGAGAAGGGCGAAGACGGCCTGCGGATGGTCGAACCACATCCAGGGGGCGGCGAGCAGGCCGAGCAGGATGACCGCGATGCCCGCGCGGTCGAAATCGAGGCGGCGGGGGAACAGGCTGAGCAGGTCGTAGGCGGCGGGCACGATGTTGCCGGCGACGTTGACCGACAGGGCGGCGATGATGATCGTGGTGCCGCCGATGAGCGTGAGGGGCGTGCTGTGGATCTGTGTCAGGATTTCGACCGGATTCCACATCGGTTTTCCGAAGGTGACGATGGTGGCCGAGGTGATGAGGATGCTCATCGGCGTGAAGATGACGGCCGTGACGGGTAGGCCGATGAGCTGGCCGATGGCCTGGTCGCGCTGTGAGCGGACGAAGCGGCTGAGATCGGGGATATTGACCGCGAACGAGGCCCAGATGCCGATGATGCTGGTGACGGTGGCCCCGCCCTTGAGGAACAGCGCCGACCCGTGAAGCGTGGACGGAATGGCGAAGAGCGGGCCGGTGCCGTGGCAGATCCTGACGGCCCAGAGGGAAGCGGCGCCGGCGACGACGAGGACCAGCGGGCCGGCGACCAGCTCGAAATTGCGGATGCGGTGCATGCCGTGGGCGGCGACGAGGGCGTGCAGGCCCCACACCAGCGCCATGGACAGCCACAGGCCCAGCGATGTGCCGCTGCCGGGGAGGCGCAGGCTGTCCCATGCCGGCCAGAGGCTGGCGAGGATGGCGTCGAGCGCCTCGGACGCCGCGTAGGACTGGACGGCGAACCAGAAGATGGCGACCACGGCGCGGATGGCGACGGGGATGACGGCCCCGCGCGGGCCGAAGGCGCTGCGGATCAGGACGCAGAAGGGGATGCCCCATTCGGTGCCGGCACGGGCATTGAACCACATGGCGGCGAACAGCGAGCAATAGGCCGTCCAGACGATCAGCAGGCACTGGAGGGCGGAGAAACCGACGGCCATCAGCCCGGCGGCGGCCTCGTAGGCCACCACGTTATGGACCATGCCCATCCAGACCGCGGCGAGGGTGACCCAGGTCCAGTCGCGTTTCTGCGGGGGCAGGGGCGCGATGTCGGGATTCCACAGCAGGGGGTCTCGGACGGTCTGGGTGGTGTCCAGCATGGGGTCTTTCCGGTTTTGGCCCGACGCCGGGGCGCTAGGCCCGGCGTCGGGTGATGCGGGGGGTGATCTGCCGGGAATGGGCGGCGATGGTGTCGGCGAGGGCCTTGACGGGGCCTTCGAGCGTTTCGGTCTTGCCGATGACGATGAAATCGACCTCCGGCGTTTCGGGTAGTCCCTCGGCCACGGGAAGCGAGCGGTCGTACTGGCTGAGGAAGGACGATTGCGCGGTGACGCCGTAGCCGGCGCGGACGGCGGCGAGCAGGGCCGTGAGGTTTTCGGACGTGAAGGCGACGTACCAGGGGATTTCCGCCGCGTTGAGGCATTCGAGCGCGATCAGGCGGGTGATGGCGGGCTCGGGGAACACGACCAGCGGCAGCGGGGTGCCGGGCTCCCAGTTGCCGAACCAGGTGAGGGGCTCGCGCCAGATGGTGGTGCCGCGTGCGTCGCCGATGCGGCGCTTGGTGCAGAGCAGGTCGACCGAGCCGGTGTCGAGATCGTTCTGGAGCGAGCCGCTGAGGCCGACGCGAAGATGGACGTCGACCTTGGGGTATTTCTCGCGGAAGATGCCCAGGATTTCCGGCAGGCGGGTCATCGTCAGGTCTTCGGAGATGCCGAGGCGGATATAGCCGCGGATCACCGAGCGGTCGAACCAGGTGAGCGCGCGGTCCTGCGCCGAGAGAATGTCGCGCGCGAGGGCGATCATCATATGGCCGTCCTGCGTCAGCGTGACCTGCTTGGTGCTGCGGACCAGGAGCGTGCGGTTGACGGCCTGTTCCAGGCGGCTGACATGCTGGCTGACGGTGGACTGGACGATGCCGAGACGGCGGGCGGCGGAGGTGAAATGCAGGGTCTCCGCCACCGCCAGGAAGGAGCGGAGCTGCTGGGGGTCGAGGTCTCGGGCGTCGTCCATGATGGATTCCTGTTTCAGAACGGAGCCTTCATTTCAGGACGATGACGGACGAAGGTCCAGACCCCGGCCTTCCAGCCGCCGAGGACGGGGCGCAGTTCGCGCACCGCCGTGGCCGTGTCGGGGGCGTCGATCAGCACGATGTTGGCGGGGGCGCCCTCGGCGATCGTGGCTGGCACGCCCAGCGAGGACGCGGGGGAGGTGGTGAGCATGTCCCAGATCAGGGACAGATCGGCATCGGACGACGCGCCGGTGATGTTGGCGAAGAGATTGCCCATGCGCAGGAGGTTGGCGTCGCCGAAGGGGGTGAAGGGGTTGACGATGTTGTTGGTGGCCAGCGCGCAGCGGCCGCCCATGCGGGCGTAGCGCATCAGCGGGGCCATGCTGCCGCGCATGAGGAACAGGTCGGTGGCCGGCAGGGCCGTCAGCACGATGTCGGCGGCCAGCAATCCTTCCAGGATGGCCGTCTGCTCGTCTTCGGGCAGGACGGAGAGTTTGGTGGCGTGGCCGATGGCCACCCGGCCCTGATAGCCGGTCTCGATGACGTGGCGGATGAGGGCGGGCAGGGCGCTGGCCGTGGGGTCGAGGTCGAAATCGATGTGGAAATCGGCGTTGCAGTCGTGCCTTGCCGCGAGGGCGAGGATGCGGCGGATCTGTTCTTCCGGGTCCGGATCGGTGTAGGGGCAGCCGCCGACGCTCTGGGCGCCGAGGCGCAGGGCTTCGTCCAGCAGGGCTTCGCCGTCCGGATGCTGGGTCAGCCCGTCCTGCGCGAAGGCGCACAGGCGCAGGTCGATGGCGTGGCGGGCTTCCGCCGCCAGGGTCAGCAGGGCTTCCAGGCTGCGCAGGCCGGCGGCGTGATCGACCTCGACGAAGCTTTGCATGACCGTGGTGCCGTGGGTGACGGCATCGCGCAGGACACGGACGGCACGGTCATGCACGTCCTGCACCGTGAAGCTGGCCTTGAGTTCGGTGATTTTGCGGATGGCGGTGGCGAGCGTGGTGCCGTCGGTGCCGCAGCGATGCAGGGTGGCGGCCTTGTCGAGATGGATGTGGCTTTCCACGAAACCGGGGAAAGCCAGACTGCCGCCCCCGTCGAATTCGACGGGGGCGGTGGATGGGATGTGGGGGTGAAGCGCGGCGATCCGCCCGGCGGCGACGCCGATATCGAGCGGTGCCGGGCGGGCGGCGAGGCGGACGTTCCGGATAATGAGGTCCATAGGGTGTGATAGCCTGTCTGGTATTTATGTTTTTTGTTGCGACCGGACCGATCGGGGTCAGAATTCGGTGGAAAGCTGGGCGGCGACGGTGAAGCCCGCGCCGATGATGTAGGTCGGCGAGCCGGCGGCGTTGATGATGGTGCCGTTGACGCCGCGTGTGGCCTGGGCGTTGGGCAGCACCGAGCCGAGGCCGGCCAGGTAGTGGGTATCCCACAGATTGACGAAGTTGAGCTGGAATTTCGGGTGCTTGATGTAGCGGTAGGACGGGAGGTAGACGCCGATCGTCATGTCGCCGTGGGTCTGGGCGGGCATCTTCTCGTCGTTCATGAAGGTTGAATATTGAGACGAGAGATATTTGAAGCCGAAATTGCCGAAGAACAGCGCGTCGTCATAGGACAGGCCGAAGGATGCCTGGAAACGGGGGCTCTGCACCGCCGTCTTGCCTCTGGTGGGCAGGGAGTCGTTGCCGACCCTGAAATCGTTGTCGATCGTGGTGTGCAGATATTCGAACGAGGCGTAGGGGCTGAAATGCATGAAGGGGATGGTGCCCAGTTCGATATCGACGCCGCGTGAGGTCTGGCCGCCCTCGTTGATCGTGGTGGAGACGGGCAGGTTGCCGATATAGGTCTGGGTGGCGATCTGGCGGTTGGTGAAATTGTAGTTGAAGAAGGTGACGCTGCCGAGGATCTGGCGGCCCTGGTAGCGGTAGCCGACTTCCTCGGCGATGGAGTATTCGTCTTTCTGCTGGCCGGCGCCCAGGGAGGTGACCTGCCCGGTGGCGGGGCTGGTGCTGCCGAAGAAGCTGGTGCCCAGCGGGGCGCGGAAGCCGGTGGTGACGTTGAAGAACACCTGATGCTCGTGATTGATGTCGTAGCGGACCATCAGGCGCGGCAGCGGCTGGAAGCTGTTGTCGTGGGTGCGGTAATCGGTGCCGGGGATGTGGTTGGTGCCGACGCGGTTGACCATGACGGTCTTGATGCCGCCTGTGATCTGCAGACGGTCGTGCAGCAGGCTGAGGCGGTCGTTGAGGAATATGCCGTTGACCTGCGTCATGAGGTTGTAGTCCCCCGAGCGCAGCGGGCGGCCGTTGGCCATCATGACCGTGGGATCGGTGCCGCGTGGGCCTTGCGGTGCGCCGCTGGCGGTGACGGGGG
Source organism: Gluconacetobacter sp. (assembly GCF_047721585.1). Taxonomy (NCBI): domain Bacteria; kingdom Pseudomonadati; phylum Pseudomonadota; class Alphaproteobacteria; order Acetobacterales; family Acetobacteraceae; genus Gluconacetobacter; species Gluconacetobacter sp. The sequence goes on along the minus strand of NZ_JBDNXE010000072.1, from coordinate 2,931 downwards.
TATAGTCGATCCAGTTGGAGAAATCGTCGTATTCGTACCAGCTTCCGAGCGTGAGGGTGTTCCTGCCCTGTGTCCAGTTGAGCTTGTCGACGAAGCCGGTGCGGTAGGGGGAATTGAGGTAACGCTGGACGGCGGGGGCCTGGCCGCCGCTGGCACCGGGGAGGGCGGAGCCGGGGGCCTCGAACTGGTTGCCCCAGTAATAGCCGCCCGTAGGCAGGGTGGTGCCGCTGAGGCCGCCGCCGGAGCCGTGGAAGAAATAGGGCTCGACATCGGCGGTGATGTGCTTTGTCAGGCGGAAGGTGGAGGGGAGGCCGATATTGAAATCTTCCCACGGGTTCTGGTACATGCGCCAGTAGGCCGCGTAGGCGGCGGGGGAGCCGCCCCGGATGTAGGTGGGGCTGTAATAGTTGGAGCGGCCGTTGGCGTTCCACTGCGCGAGCGTGGGTTCGTAGTAATTGGAAATCGTCTGGTCGGCCCAGGTGAAGACGGCCGCCACGCGGTTGCCCTGACCCCATTCCTTGACGAATTTCGCGTCGATATGCAGGCGGCGGTCGGTGCCGGGGCCGGTGAAGTGCTGATCGTAGAAATTGGAGAAGGACACCCAGCCCCGGATGCCGGTATGGCCGATATCGCCGGTATTGACGCGGATGAACTGCTTCTTGGAATCCCACGTGCCGAACATGGCCGATGCGTAGCCGCCGAATGTGTGGGACGGGTCGATGGTCCTGAAGCTGACTTGGCCGCCGAGATCGACATAGCTGGGGGTGTCGATGGGCGAGGAGCCCTGGGTGATCGACGCGCTTTGCAGGTTTTCGGAATCGATGAGCTGCGAGGGGTAGATGGTGCCGTTATTGGGGTCGTTCTGCGGCGTGCCATCGACCATGAAGCCGATTTCCTGCTGGTTGAGGCCGCGCAGCGTCATGGTGACCTGGTTGCTCATGCCGAAGGCGTCGGAGGTCGCGACGTTGGCGCCGGGCATGTTCTGCACCAGGTTCAGGGCGCCGGCGCTGGCGACCTGTTTGGTGATGTATGCGCGGTCGACCGTGCTGACCGAGGCTTCGGCACGGGTGCGCACCATCTGGCCCGACCCGGATGCCTGGCGCAGGGTGCGGACCACCGATATGGATTCGGGGTCGGAACGGGTGCCGGCCGGGTGGGGGGCAGGATGCGCCTTCGGCCCGGTTGCGGCTGTGGCGGAAAACGGTACGATCGAGACTGCGCATAGAAGCAGAGAAACTTTGAAGGAAATCGGTTTCATCCTTTTTTCGTTCCTGTTTCGTATCATGTTGGGTATCGCGAAGCGGCCCGTTTCCAGGCGCCCTGGCGCGGCGGGAGGAGCGCGGGACGAGCCCCTCGTGGCGCCCGATCCAGCGGTGATTGATTTCGATATGAAATTAGATGGCACCTACTTATCGCGATGTCAAACTGATTCGGGCGGATAATGTTCTCGGAGGAGAACGAAGTCGGGGGAGAGGGTGGGGTCTGGAAGCGTGACGGGATTTTTTGGCTTGTCGCGTAAAAAACAAACCAAACCATCCGCTGCTGCTGGAGGAGACAATAAGGATATCCCGGCCCCCGGATCGGGCGATATGGTCGGCGCCGTGGGACGTGGAGGGGGTGATGGCGGCGGACGCGGAGGAGAAGCAGGCGCGGGGGTTGACCGTGCGGCAGGCGCGGTTCGTCGCGGAGTATCTCGTCGACCTGAATACCACGCAGGCGGCGATGCGGGCCGGGTATGGGGCGGGGTATGCGCGCCGGCATGCGTGGAAGCTGCTGCGGTCGGCGCGGGTGCGCGAGGCGATCGGTCAGGCGGAACTGGCGTTGCAGGATCGGACGAAGTTCAGTCAGGATCGGGTGATTGCGGAACTGACGCGGCTGGCGTTCTACGATGTGGGCACGATTGCCGCGCATCCGCTGAGGGGGCCGGAGGATATCGCGACGTTGCCGGTGGAGGTGCGGGCGGCCGTTACGGGTTGGTCGTGGGACAAGGCGGGCAATTTCACGGTGCGGCTGGCGCCGCGCACGCCCAGCCTGGACCTGCTGGCAAGGCATTTCGGCCTGCTGAAGGATGTGAAGCAGCATCTGGGCCGCGACGGCAAGCCAGCCGACCCGCCGGGCCTCTACACCGTCGTCGTTCGCTGAATCGGGGTGAAGGGGGCGACTGCCCCCTTCCGGGTGCAGGGCGGAGCCCTGCGAACAGATCGGGAGAGACTATTCATGCGACAGCACAAAGAACTGGCCGAGGGCGAGATGATTCCCGGCGAGGCGCAGGATTTCGGTGTCGGAAAGCTGACCGGCGCGCCGAGGCGTGGGGCGTGCGGGACGGCGGATGGCGGCATGCTGAAGGACCATGAGCGCGCGGCCGCGCCCGCGCCGCGTCCGCGCGGGGGACGGATGGCGGCGGCGCCTTTGCCCGATCATGGCCCGCATCGCGTGGGCAAGGGGCGCTGAGGGCGCCGGGGTTTGGTGCTGGGGTATAATCGGGAGTCGGTGCCGACGATCCGGCGTTTTATGGAATCGGACGCTTTCATCAGGGGATTGATGGGGCCGTTCGGGTCCGGGAAAAGCTCCGGCTGCGTCTGGGAAATCGTGCTGCGGGGGTTGCGGCAGGCGCCGGGGGCGGATGGGGTGCGGCGGTCGCGGTGGGCGGTGATCCGCAATTCCTACCGGCAGCTTGAGGATACCACCATCCGCACCGTGCATCAGTGGTTTCCGCCGATGCGTTTCGGGCGGTGGAAGCCGACCGAGCATTCCTATGTGATCAACCGCATGGTGGCGGAAGGGGACGAGAAGCCGGCCGAGATCGAATTGCTGTTCCGGGCGCTGGATCGGCCGGACCAGGTGGGGAACCTGCTGTCGCTGGAACTGACCGGCGCGTGGGTGAACGAGGCGCGGGAAGTGCCGTGGGCGATCATCGAGGCGGTGCAGGGG
>NZ_JBDNXE010000071.1:0-20131 GCF_047721585.1 Gluconacetobacter sp. | reverse complement strand
CCATCCCCCCCCCCCACACCCCCCGGGGGCCGCCCCCCGCCCCCCGCACCATGGCGCCGGAGGCGCACGACGCATGAAAATCCTGCTGGTGGACGATCATACGGTGGTGCGCGCCGGCCTGGGACAATTGCTGTCATCAGCCCTGGGCGCCACGATCCTCGAAGCCGCCGACACCCCGACCGCCCACGATCTCGCCTTGCACACACAGCCGGACCTCGTGGTTCTGGATCTCGGCCTCCCCGGCGCCGGCGGCCTGTGGCTGCTGCCCCGCCTGCATGACGCCGGCCTGCGCGTGCTGGTCCTGAGCATGCACGCCGATCCGATCTACGCCCGCCGCGCACTGGATGCCGGGGCCACAGGCTATGTCTCGAAGACGATCGGCGCCGACGACCTGCTGGACGCCATCCGTCAGGCCATGGCCGGACAATGCTACGTCGAAGCCGGGATCGCCGCGATGCTGAACGAACATCGCGACGTTCTGGGCCGCGATTTCGGGCGCCTGACGGCACGCGACCTGGATATTATGCGGTTTCTGGGCGAAGGACGCAGCCTGTCCGACATCGCGGCAACTTTGGGCGTCAGCTACAAGACGGTCGCCAACACCGCCGGCATGATCAAGACCAAGCTGGGCGTCGCCCGTACCGTCGACCTGATCCGCCTGGCCATCGCCACACAGGCGGGAGGCACCATGGATGGCGTCAGACGAATGCCGTAAGGTCTGAACGCTTCTTTGGCGTTACGAAAAAGAAGCAAAAAGACGTTCATGCGTCCGGGCCATCGTCTCGGCGCGATGACCTGCATAAAGCCGTTCGAAATAATCCGGGGGCTCCATTGCCCCCGGACAAAAACCTCTCAGAAGAACAGGATCGCACCGCCCGAAACGGTATTGTCGTTGGCGGAGTTGCCGTTATGCGCCGCCGCCTGGGTATGCGCATATTCGGCCACCAGCTTCAGCCAGTCCGTCAGGTCGTAATAAGCCGCGCCGATCTCGGACTGATTGCGCCGCACCAGCCCTGTCGCGGTATCGCCCGCCGCCAGGTAGAGATTGCTGACGCCATAACTTCCCACCAGCTTGAAGCGCTTGGTGAAGTTATACGCGCCCTGAACGTAATAGCCTTCCGAATCACGCTTGCGTCCGTTCTGCGCGATCCCGTCGAAGAACAGGCCCGTCGTGCCGAGGCCGCTGCCGCGATAATAATAGACCACCGCCTGGGCCGAACCATAGGTCAGCTTGGCACCGATTTCGCCCGCCTCGGCCATGGCGCCCCGCCGCTCGGCCTCCTCCAATATGGTGCTCGTCAGGCCCTGCTGATGCTGGATCAGGAAGCTGGACCAGATCTTTGTCGTCAGATCACCGACCTTGAACGTATAGGTGAGCTTCCCCTGCACCATCGGTGAACTATGCTGCGTCGATACCGCGGACAGGCGGCCACCGGCAAAATTGTAGGCATCCAGAGGCTGGAAGACGCCAACCGACCCCTGGAAGCCGGCAATGACCGGCGAGGCGTAGGAAATCTGCGGAATCCAGTCGGCATAGACATATCCCAGGCCGATACGCCCCAGCGAGGTATTGGCCGGCGCGGTATTGCTGCCCGTGGAGCCGACACTGAGCAGCGTCGCATCTTCCAGGATGGCATCGGAGCCGAACAGCGCCAGGTCGCGACCAAGCTTGACGGTACCGAAACTCTTGGTTCCCGCCGTCAGATAGACCTGACGAAGGTCGATACCCGCCGTCCCCAGCCCGACCGGACTCCCACCGGAATTGGCGTTGAAGGCACCCGGATTGGCATTGTTGAGGCCGGGATACAGCCCCAGCACCGCCGACATGTCGATCCCCGATTGCGTCGTGGACAGTTTCAGAACGAAGCCCGCCGGCAACAGGCCGTTGCGCACCGCCGACGAATCGAACCCGCTCCCGCCGCTCGACAGTCCCCCCGCCACCGGCAACCCGTGGCCAGGCATGTTGTAGCTATAGAACCCGTTGACGAACCCGGAGAAATTGATATCGATCGGCCCGGCCTTGAAGGTCAGCCCCTTGCCGGAAACATAGGGCGCAACCCGGACCACACTGGGGCTGTCGATCGTGCTGCGGGCTGCCAGCATCGAGGCTTCGGCGGCACGGGCACTCGCTGCCGCGCTGTCGGCGGCCCGCTGCGCGGCCAGCACCGCCGGCATTGCCGCGCCATCGGCGGCGTCGGCCGTTACGACCCCGCCATGACGCGCGGCGCCCCGCCCCCGTCGCGGCGCCTCGGCCGAAGCCGGTTCCGCCGCATGATGCCGATGTTTGGCCAGCAGGGTCGAATATTCAACCTGCGTCAACGCACCCTTGGCCCGAAGAATATCAAGAAGATCACTGTAATCGTCAGCTCGGGCGCACCGAGCCGACAGCATGGATACGCCGCCAGCAGCCAGAACGGCCGTCAAACCCACATGCGCCCAATGTCTTGCCGACATCTGACAAACTCCATCGTTTCTTGTTTTTATTATAGAGCGTCCATCTAAGGCGCGAACCACCAAACATGACAAAACTGTATATGTTCCGGTAACGTCTTGGAGGGCACGCGGTCCCTCCGCGCCCGGCGCCGATGCGGCCAGACCCCTTGCGGAGCCTGGCCATGCCGCCGCTGCGCCGTTACTCGCCGGTATACACCAGCGGCACGGTCGACGATTTGGCGCCGTCGAACGTCAACGCGGTCGAACCGGCGGGCATGCCGTTCTGCTGGAGCAGAAACGCCATGATATCCACATAGACATCATGCGGCAGGCTGGCCGGCTGGGTCGCCGGCATGTTCTGCGACACGATGGTGAAGATATCGCCAACATGGAAATTCGCCTTGGGCGAGGCGAAATGCTTGCCCTTGAGCGCCGGGCCGGCCATCCCCTCCAGATTGTCGCCATGGCATTGCGCGCAATTGTCGGCATAGGCTTTCTTGCCCGCATCGGCCTGCGCCGCCGTAAAGAGCGCGGGCTTCTCCCCACCGGCAGCCGGAGCGGCCGCGGCCGCCGGGGCCGCCGGCACATCCGCCGCCGCCAGGACGATCGGATTGGCCGGTGACGTCGCATACGGGCTCAACAGGGCCGCCAGTTGGCCGGAACGCCGCAGCGCCTCGACACTCTTCTGGAACGAAGCCGCCGCCGCCGCACCCTGCGGCCCATACAACGCCACCACGTCCCAGGCCGCATGGGGCTCGTTCAGCGCATGGATGCAATAATCGCGCGCCTTGTCCCCGCCGGGCAGATAGGCCACGGCACTGGCGCGCCACACCATCGCCGCCCGGTTCGTATGATGCACCACGCTGGCAATCGTCTGCGCGTCCGTCGGATAGATATCGGCCTGCACGTTGGGATGCTTCACGAAATACAGGTTCGGCGCCGTCAGGTAGGTCACCGCCACATCCGTTCCATTCGGCAGCGCCGCCAGCGTTTCCGCCTCATGGCCGCGTGGCGTCACCAGCACGAATCCCATCCGCGCATAGGGCGCCGTGGCCCGCACCCCCTCAGGCACCGCGCCATGCTGGGCATCCACGGGAAAGCCCAGCACCAGCGCGCAGCGCGAGGCCGCGAGCGTGCTGAATGTCTTGACGTCGAATCCATCGTCGTCCCCTTTTCCGCTGCCGTCGAACGTATAGATCGCGGCATCGGTACCCTGCTGACGCGCAACGGCCTGGACGACCCGGCGATCCATCGCACGAGCCGGATTGGAGGAATCGATACAGACCGAGACGGTCGCCCCGGCCGGCCGAGCGGCCACCAGAGCACCGATCGCGACAGCGCAGACCAGGGCGCGACGCGACAGGCTGGCAATATTTTGGCGCATGCGGTCCTCCTTACAGCGCAAAGACATACAGATGGCCGCCCAGCGGAATGGAGCGGACACGCGGGTCCTTCGCCATGTCCCCACCCCAGATCGGCACGCCGCCGCCCCAGCCGGCATAAACGCCGACATATTGCCTGTCGCCGACCTTCCAGGTGCTGGGCACGCCAATCACACCCGACGACATTTTCGGACTTTTCCAGAGTACGGAACCCGTTTTCGCATCGAAGCCATACAGGTATCCGTCGGCGCTGCCCGAGAAGACGACCCCGCCCGCAGTCGCCAGCATGCCGCCATTCCACGGCAGCGCGGATTCGAACGACCAGGCCTGCTTGCCGGAATTCAGGTCGATGGCCTGCACCGAGCCCCAGTCATCAGGATGTTCCGGATCGCGCATGACGGTAAACGTCTCGCCGAGGAACGGCAGGCCCGCCTTGTACGAAACAGCGGCCCCCTTCATTTTCATGCAGGTGTGCAGGGTCGGCACATAGGCGAAATGGGTCTGCGGATCGACGGCGATGGGCCACCAGTTCTTGCCGCCCAGGAAGCTGGGGCAGGTAAAGACCTCCTTGTCCACATCCGGCCGCATGGCGGGGTCCGTGATCGGCCTGCCGTCCTTGAATCCGGAAACCGATGTCGCGTGCGCGAATTTTTCGGCATAGATCAGTTTCCCGTTCGTCCGGTCGACGGCATAGAACCAGCCATTGCGGCTGGCGCTGACCAGCGCCTTGTAGGCCTTGCCCTGATAGGTCAGGTCGGTCAGCACCGGCTCGTTCGTGCCGTCATAATCCCACGTATCGTTCGGCGTGTACTGGTAATGCCACTTGATCTTGCCGGTCGCCGGGTTCAGCGCGATCACGCTGTCGGTATAGAGGTTGTCGCCCGGCCGCAGCACCGCCAGCCACGGCCCCGGATTCCCCACGCCCCAGATCAGCGAGTCGGTCTGCGGGTCATAGCTGCCGGTCAGCCAGGTCGCGCCGCCGCCGGTCTTGTACGCGCCCTTGGGCCAGGTATCGCCGCCCGGCTCGCCCGGCGCGGGAATCGTCGATTGCCGCCAGACCTGCTTGCCGGTCGTGGCATCCAGCGATGCGATGAAGCCCCGTGCGCCATACTCGCCACCCGAGACGCCGACGATGACATGGCCCTTGACCACCAGCGGCGCCAGCGTCATCGCATAGCCCAGGTCCGGCGCCTCCAGCGCCTGGTCCCAGACCACCTTGCCTGTCGTGGCATCCAGCGCCAGCACATGATTGTCCAGCGTGGCCATGTAGACATTGTTGCCGTACAGCGCGACGCCCCGGTTCACCACGTCGCAGCAGATCGTCTTCAGCCCCACGTCGGACAGGTCGCGCTGATATTTCCACAGCAGCTTGCCGGTACTGGCCTGAAAGGCCAGAAGCCCGTTCTTCGGCGTGGTGATGAACATATAGTCGCCATTGACGATCGGCGGCGCCTCATGCCCGCTCTTCGACCCCGTCTCGTAATCCCAGACGGGTTTGAGCTGGGCGACATTGCCCGCATTGATCCCGTCGAGGACCGAGTATCCCGTGCTGGAATAATCATGCCGGTACATCAGCCAGCCATCACCCTGCGCCGCATGGGCCAGCCGCTCGTTCGTCACGGGCTGGTATGGCCCGGCCGGCCCTTCCGCCCGCACGGGGGATGAAACCGTCAGCGCGGTCGCACAGGCCAGTGCGACCGGCAGAGCCAGCACCGCCCTGCGCAGGGGCTGCCGGGTGACACTGGTACGGTAAGCGAACTTCTTCTTGGATCTCCCGCAACACTCTATCCGGTAAGGATCGTCAGGCCGGCGGTACCTGCTTTCAGCAACCGAAGGTCGCGCCCGACCGGCCGGAACGCCGCCCGGCGGAAGCGGAACGCTCCAACGGCGGGTCCGGCTGCGGGATCCTTCAATTGCCCCAGGCAAAACCGTTCATGACGATGCTCCACCTGCACGTTGTCGTTCTTATGTGTCAGGCCTCCCAGCATTTGCCGGTTCAGTCGTTTCTGTCACGTCACCGAAAGGGCATGGAGCCATTGGACTGTCGCAAAACTGCGACAAGTCCGGGTCGGCCTGGACAACAACACGGCCCGAACATCATGGTGCGATGCAAAAAAGCCCGGACGGCGCTTTTCTTCCCGGCGATATCGATACGGATTGACTATAATCACGTTTCAGAGATTATGGCCGCCACGATGAAAGCGCCCATAATCCTGCCTCGATATTTCGGATTTCCCCGCCGAGCTCGCCCGATCCTGTCTCAATTCTGCGACAGGTCGGATCTCCGGATCGGCGGCGCCCCCGTGACAGGCCATCGCCGACAGCGGAAAGTCCCGGCTACAGCACGCGCGGGACAATAAGCACGAACATCGCGACGTGGGGGAGCGCGGGACAGACCCGCTCCCCGGCAAGCGCCCATAGCGTATCATATCGGCAAGACAGCCGAACGGGAGAAAGGCATGCATGAGGCGGCGGGAAGCATCATCCGTCCGGGCCGGCGACGGGCTGGCGTACTGACGCTCTTTGGGTTTGTCCTGCTGGCCGCGCAACCGTCCCGCGCGGCCGATACGCCGGATGCGGCGGCAGGGCGGACGATCGCGGAAACGGGTGTCCTGACCGGCCATGTCGGCTGTTCGGCCTGCCATCTGATGAACGGCGCGGGCCAGCCCGACGTGGGCATACCGCGCCTGGCAGGCTTTTCGGCCGCCTATCTCGAACAGCAGCTCGGCTACTTCGCCGCCGACAAGCGCAGCAATAGCTGGATGGCGCCCTACGCGCGGATGCTCACGCGGAAGCAGATGCAGGACGTCGCGGCCTATTATGCCAGCCTGCCCGAACCTCCTCCCCCCGAGAACGACCCGGCCAGCGACGGTCTGCGCGCGCGCGGCAAGGAGGTCTTCGAAAAAGGGGTCATGGCCAACGGCGTGATGCCATGCGGAGGCTGCCATGGCCCGGCGGGCCAGGGCATGGGCACCTTCGCCCCGCATCTGGCCGGCCAGTCCGCCCCCTATCTGCTGGAGCAGTTGCGGGGCTGGCACCAGGGCAAGGATCGCGATCCGATGGGCAAGATGATGGCGACGGAAGCCCACGCGATGACCGACGCCGACATGCAGGCCGTGGCGGCCTATCTGCAAAGCCTGCCGGGACCGAACGCGGGAGCCGCGAAATGAGCACACCGACCACACAGCACGACAGCGACGACGGCGGCGCGCCGCCCATGATCGATGTCCGGCCCGTCGGCACCTGGGTCGTCAGCGGCGTACTGCTGGTGGCGGTGCTGACGGTCTGGGTCCTGGTCTCGGTGATCTTCCTGCATCGCGCGTGACGGGAGAGGAACGGTTATGAACGACAATACGGGCATGAGCCCTCTCGAATCCGCCTTCCACGCCTCGGCCGAACGGCACGAACGGTTCTGGATCTTCGGCGTGCTGGTGATGCTGGTCCTGCTGACGATCGGGACGATGTTCTACGTCGTCCATGATTACGGCCTGGTGACCGGCACCCATTCCTACGCGACCGACCCGCAGGCCCCGGCGCGCGAAGCCGCGTTCCAGGACGGCAAGGTGGTACGCACCGGCCCGAACGCCTACGCGGTCTACATGGTCGGCCGCGCCTGGCACTGGTCGCCGGACGTGATCCATGTGCCCGAAGGCGCGGAAATCACCTTCTACGTCACCAGCGCCGACGTGCTGCACGGTTTCGAAATCCAGGGCACGCCGGTCAACCTCACGGCCGTTCCCGGCGTGGTCGGCACGGTGAAATACACGTTCCACCATACCGGGCTGTTCCGCATCATCTGCAACGAATATTGCGGCATGTTCCACCACGCCATGGTGGCCCGCATCATCGTCGATCCGGCAGGTACGCCATGAGCATCGAAATCGCGGCCGACACATTCTCGTCCGCCCCTCCGCAAACCGGGTCCGATCGCGCCGCCGCCAGCATGCGCCGGCTGATGCTCGCCTTCCTGGTCGCGGGCTTCTCGGCCCTGCTGGTCGGGGCCACGATCGGCCCGCTCCAGGCGCTGAATTACGGCGGGGTCGATGCCTATCCCGCCCTGCGCCCCCTGCTGCAAAGCTATTACCAGGGCCTGACCATCCACGGGGTGATGAACGGCTACGTCTTCACCTTCTTCATCACCTGCGGGCTGCTGGTCTACCTCCCCGCCCGCGAACTGGGGGTCACGCCGAATCTCACGATGTGGCGCGCCTGTTTCGCGATCATGGCCGTGGGCGCGCTGTGCGTGCTCTATGCGATGGGCGACAATTCGTCGTCGGTGCTCTGGACGTTCTATCCCCCGCTCAAGGGCAGCCCGTTCTTCTATATCGGCATCACCCTCCTGGCCCTCGGCAGCACCATGCCGCTACCGATCCTGATGGACATGCGCAGGACGTGGCGCCGGCACCGCCCCGGCGAAATCACGCCGCTGGTCACGTACATGTCGCTCACCACCATGCTGATGTGGGGGCTGGCCGGCGTGGGCGTGGTGGCCGAACTGGTGCTGCAACTCGACCCCTGGTCGCTGGGGCTGATCAGTACCGTCGACCCGATCATCAACCGCACGCTGTTCTGGCTGACGGGCCACCCGATCGTCTATTTCTGGCTGATGCCGGCCTATGTCTCCTGGTACGGCCTGCTGTCGCGCCAGGTCGGCGGCAAGCTGGTCTCCGACCCGATGGCGCGGATCACCTTCGCCCTGCTGATGATCTTTTCGCTGCCCGTGGGCACCCACCATCAGTTCTCCGACCCAGGCTTCTCCTCGATCTGGCGCGGCATCCTGGTGGTGCTGACCATGTCGGTGGCGACCCCCAGCCTGGTGACCGCCTTCACCATCGGGCTGAGCCTGGAATATGCCGGCCGCCTGCGCGGCGGAAAGGGCTGGTTCGGCTGGTTCCGCGCCCTGCCCTGGGGCGATCCCAGCGTGGCGGCCCAGGTCCTCGCGGCCATCACCTTCATCCTCGGCGGCGCCACAGGCATCGTCAACGGAAGCTGGCAGCTCAACGCCATCGTCCACAACACCACCTTCATTCCCGGCCATTTCCACGTCACCGTCGGCAGCGTCACCGCCATGACCTTCATGGCGATCAGCTTCTGGATGGTGCCGCACCTGACCGGCCGGCAACTGATCAGCCGGCGGCTGGCCCTGTTCTCCGTCTGGGTCTGGTTCGTCGGCATGACGATCTTCGCCATCGGCATGACATGGGCGGGCCTGTACGGCGTGCCGCGCCGGGCATGGGTCTCCGCCCTGCCGCACGGCACCTATCACGCGCTCTACGGCGCGGCGTCGGTCCCGCTGGCGCTGGTGGCCATCGGCGGCGTCCTGCTGTGGGTGGCCAGCTACAGTTTCTTCGCCGTCTTCTTCGGCACCCTCCTGTTCGGTCGGCACGCGGCCCCGCCGCCCATTCCCTTCGCCCAGTCCTTCGGCGGCCCGGCCAGTTCCACCATCGACTCGCCGCCCAACCCGGCCCGGTCCGCCTCGCCGCTGATCCGCGCGCTGGATCATATCTGGCTGCTGACCGGCATCACGGCGCTGGCCACCATCGCCGCCTACATCCCCATCCTGTGGCCGTTCCTGCATCACGTCACGCGGGCGCCGGGCTGGATTCTCTGGTAGACCACGCATGACGGCGCTCGCGCCACCGCTCCGGCAGTCGCTCCGCCGTGCCGCCTGCACGGTGGCCGCCATCGTGGCGCTGCTGGCGCTCTATGCCGGCTGGAGCGGCGGCTTCAGCCTGTTCGGCTCTCCGGTCCCGCCGGTCCCGGCCCCGCGCCTCGCCCTGCGCGACGATCTGGGCCACCCGTTCGACCCGGCAACTCTGCGCGGCCGGGCAACATTGGTCTATTTCGGCTATGTGCGCTGTCCCGATGTCTGCCCGACGGTGCTGGCGGCGCTGGAACAGGTCTTCGCCCGGCTGGGCCCCGACGCGGCGCGAACGGGCGTCCTGTTCGTCACGCTGGACCCGGCCCACGACACGCCCACCGTGCTGCATGCCTACCTCTCCCATTTCCAGCCCGCTCCCACCGGCCTGACCGGCCGCCCGGACGAACTGGCCGCCACGGCCCGCGCCTGGGGCATCGGCTGGACGGGCACCGACGGCCACATCAACCACAATTCGGTCCTGACGCTGGTCGGCCCGGACGGGCAGATGCGCGCGCGCTACGGCATGACGCAACTCAACGCCCCGGAATCCATGGCCGCCGACATCCACGCGGTCCTGTCCCGATGAGAGGCTGGAGCCCGCTGTTCCAGGCCGGCTGGGTCGCCGCCGGGCTGCTCGCCGGCTCCGCGATCCTGCTCCTGGCCGCCCGGCACCAACGTCCATCCTGGCGACTGGCGGCGGCGGGCGCCGGCACGGCCCTGCTGGCGGCCTCCTGCACCGGCCTGCGCGACCCGCTGGCCTCGATGACCCAATATACCGCCGGCCTGATGGTACTGGGCCAGGTCGTCCCCCCGTTCCTGCTGCTCGCCATGCCCATGCCGACACACCGGCGCGCCCCCCATGTCGCGGGCTGGGCACGCGATCCCGGCGTGGCGGCGGCCCTGTTCGGCGGGCTGGCAATCGCCACCGGCCTGCCCGCGATCCTCGACCGTTCGCTGGCCAACGCGCTGTTCAGCGCCCCGCTGGGCCTGCTGGACCTGCTGGCCGGCCTGCTGTTCTGGGCGCAGTTGATGCCGGACAGCCGGGTCATCCGGCACAACCCGCTGGCCGGAGCCTATGCGCTGCTGGGCAGCCTGCCGATGACGGTGGTGGCGGTCGTCTGGATGACGGCGCCGCGCGTGCTGTACGCCCCCTATCTGGACGTACTGTGCCGATGGGACCTGACACCGCTTGAAGATCAGCACTGGGCAGGGTTCGTGATGCTGGTCGCCGGCCTGCCGCTCCAGGTGGTCGGAACATGGCTGCTGGTCGCCGCCCCGGCAAAGCCCCCGCCGACCTTGACCGGCCCCGCCAAATCTCCTTAGGTGCGTCGCATGAGCACCCCGTCCTTCCTCTCCGGACTGTATTACGCGCCGCATTCATAGCGGCGGGGGCGTATTATCATGGTCAACCGCTGCGTCGTCAGCGGTCGAACCTCCGAGAGTCCTCCTGGCAACGCAGCTTCCCGAAAGCAGTGTCATGTCAGACAGATCATCTCTCTCCTCTCCCTCCCCGGCGTCTCTCCCCCTGGTCGGCCTGTTCGGCTTCGGCGCCTTCGGCCGGCTGATCGCCACCCATCTGGCCGCCCATAGTCGCATCCGCGTCCACGATCCCGTCCTCCAGCCCGGTCCCGTCATGCCGGGGGTCACGGCGACGACGCTGGAGGACACAGCCGGCTGCCCGATCGTCATTCTGGCCGTTCCGGTCACGCGGATGCAGGCGGTCGCGCGCAGCATCGCACCGCACCTGCCACCTCATGCGCTGGTCGCCGATGTCGGATCGGTCAAGATCCTGCCGGCGGACATCCTGTGCCGCGAACTGCCCGCGCATGTCCGCATCATCGCCACTCACCCGCTGTTCGGCCCGCAGAGCGCGCGCGACGGCATCGCCGGCCACCGTATCGTGCTCTGCCCGCTACGCGGCACCCGGCCGGGTCCCTTCGCCGCGTTCCTGCGCCGCACCCTGGGGCTGGAGGTCATCGTGACCACGCCCGACGCCCACGACCGAGACGCCGCGATGGCGCAGGGCCTGACCCATCTGCTGGCCCATATCCTCTCCGAAATGGGTCCAATGCCCGAACGGATCAGCACCAGCAGTTTCGCCCTCATCCGCGCCGCCGCCGCCATGGTGCAAAACGATGCCCCGGAGGTCTCCCACGCCATCGCCCACCTCAACCCCCATGCCCGCGCCGTCCGCCGGCAATTCTGCGCCATCGCCGGCCGGATCGCGGAAAGTGATGACGCACACGGCGTATCCCCCTTCCCGGACCATGCATTCGGGTGAAAGATGATGACGTCTTCGACAGGGAGAAGAAGATCATGACAACGATCGACCCCGTGACGTATGTCGTCGCCGACGCGCATACGGCGCGCCTGCTGCGCCACGAAGGGCATGCGCTGCACACGACCGACCACATCGCACCCACCGAACATTTCGCCGCCACCATCGCCGCGGCGCTGAATCGCGGCGTGACCGACGGCACGATCAGCCGTTTCATCCTGGCCGCGCCGGGTCATCTCCTGCACGCCATCCGCGCCGAACTGACCGGCGTCACGCAGGACAGGCTGATCCTGGCCGTGCCGAAGGAACTGGCACAACTGCCCGACCACGACCTGATCCAGCATTTCGACATTCCGGCAACCGGCTGGCCGTAACCCGCTCTTCGGTTACAGCGCCGGAGTCAGGCTCCGGCGCCCTCGGTGCCCGCGCCGGGGCGCCGGGCCCACGCCTCCAGATCGAGAAAAGCCTCGATCATCCGTTCCAGCGCGATGGCGCGGTTCGGCAGGTCCGACTGCCGCGCCTGCCAATCCTCGACGCGCCGCAGAACGGAAACATTCAGCGTAACCGTCACACGCTCGCCGTCTCCCACCCCCTGCGAAGGCGCAGGCTCCGGCGCGGTCCGGGGCGCCTGCAAGACCGAATACAGCCCCGCCACCTGGGCGCGCAGCGCGGTCAGGTGCGACAGGATCTCGATGGCGGTCAGATCAGCCATGACCGTTTCCTCCGAACCAGACAAGGACCGAAAAAGACACGGCCACCCGTCTTCGTAGCGCGCCATGCCTGCCATGGTTCCATTCCCTCCCCGGCGCGGCGGGCCTCCCTTCTGGACACCCACCCACGTTCCCGGTCATATGCGCCATCGGCGGGCCAGCGCCCGGACAAAAGCCTGATGGATGCGACCATTGAGACAAAACGGCCATGCCGGAAACCCGGATGCGGGGATCAAGATCCTGTTCGCGTTCGAAAATCCGCTCCCCAGCGCCGAGGCCGACGCCGAAGTCTTCATCACCACCGCCCGCTATCTGGCCCGCCTGACCTCTCGCGCGCGGCTGCACGTTCCCATGCGCGACCGGGCCTCCTGCGCGACCCTGGCCGAGGCCACGGGCCTGGACATCGTGCGCGCCTGGGCACCGGCCAGCCCGGCCGCCCTGCGTCACCTGATGTGCGGCCTGACCATCGTCTGCCGCAGCGCCTTCCGCCAGGCCGATCTGGTCTATACCCGCAATCTGTGGATCGCCTGGATGGCCATCCGGTTCGGCCAGCGCGTGGTCTTCGACCATTATCGCCCGTGGCCCGACCAGATCCCCCCGCTCCGCCGCTGGCTGCACCGGCTGATGAACCACCCGCGCTTCATCCTCCATATCTGCCATTCGGATTATACGCGGCGGAAATATCTGGAACTGGGAGTGCCCGCCGCAAAACTGCGCTGCATCCATAACGGCTTCGAACCCGGACGGCTGAATGCGATCCCCGCCCCGGACATCGCGCGACAGGCCCTGTCCATCCCCGCAGCCGCCCGGACGATCGTCTATACGGGCCGGATCAACCAGAAGAAGGGCCTCGATGTCGTCATCGAGGCGGCGCGCCTGCTGCCCGACCGGCTGTTCATCCTCGTCGGCTCCTATGGCGAAGGACCGATCGAGGAAAAGGCCCGCCTCCTGCCCAACGTGCGGATCGTTCCCTTCCAGCCATCCGAGGCCCTGGGCCAGTATGTCGCGGCGGCCGATATCCTGCTGGTCCCACCGTCGCTCCAGCCCCTGACGCGGTTCGGATCGACGGTACTTCCGCTCAAGCTGTTCTTCTACCTGGCCTCCGGCCGCCCGATTCTGGCCGGAAAGACGTCGGACGTGCAGGAAATCCTGCGCCACGAAGAAAATGCCTATCTCTGCCAGCCTGATTCCCCCCAGGCGCTGGCCGACGCCGTGCGACGACTGACCGACGACCCCACCCTGTGCGCACGCCTCGCCGAAGCCGCGCAGGCGGAAAGCCGCACCCTGACATGGGAAGCCCGCGCCACGCGGATCATGACCGCGATCTCCGAGCGCCTGGCCGCCGCACCCGATCCGGTCGAACGCTGGAAGGCACCGCAATGGCGGCAGTACCGGCACCAATCCTGGCGCTGGCTGCAACATCTGATCCGCACAGGGTCGCCGATCCTGCCGCCCTCAGGCTCCTGAAGCCGGCGGGCCGCCAGCGGTTTGACGAAAATGGGCCTCTCTTTTATTCTCGATCGGTCACGGGCATGTTCCCATGCGGCACAGACCGCACCCGTCCCGCGTGACAGGGCGAAGAGAGTCACTTGTACGCCCCGGCGCGATCCATGCCCCCGACGGACGGTTTTCATACCTTGATCATTCGTACCTATCTTCTGCGCGAAATCGGGAAGCCACTGGCAACCATGCTGGTGGTGTGCATGGCCCTGTTCGCCGGCTACAGCGCCGCCGATTTCCTGTCGGACGCGGTCAACGGGCTGCTGTCCACCAACACGATCGTGGAACTGATCGTGCTCAAGCTCCTGATCAGCCTGGAAGTCCTGGTCCCGGTGGCGCTGTACCTGTCCATCGTGCTGGCACTGGGCACATTGT
This sequence comes from Gluconacetobacter sp., assembly GCF_047721585.1. NCBI lineage: Bacteria > Pseudomonadati > Pseudomonadota > Alphaproteobacteria > Acetobacterales > Acetobacteraceae > Gluconacetobacter > Gluconacetobacter sp. The sequence continues at coordinate 5,812 of NZ_JBDNXE010000071.1, read as the reverse complement.
ACGGCAATTCCGAAATCACGGCGCTCCATGCCCTGCGCGTCACCCCCGGCATGCTGCTCCGCCATATCATGACACTGGCCGGGTGCGTCGCCATCGGGGTCGGCATCCTGTCGCTGGTCGTGCGCCCGTGGGCGTACGAGCGCCTGCATGCCCTCTCGCGCAGCGCCGAACTGACGTTGGATGTGGACGCAATGCAACCCGGCACCTTCTACGTCGTGCAGAACGGCGCGCGCGTCATCTTCCTCACCCGGCGCCAGGGGCCCAACGGCCCGGCACGAGATATCTTCGTCCAGTTGCGCCGCCCCAACGACACAAGGATCATCCATGCCGAACTCGGCTATCCCGTAGCCGACGACGTCAACGGCCGGACCGATTTCTACGTGCGGCTGAAGAATGCCCATATCTACGATATCGCCACCCGGCCGGGCGCGCATGACCAGGTCATGACCGTGCGCGAAATCACGCAGGACCCGAACCGCCATGTGGTGGACGCGCCGGACGACAGTTCGGTGACCACCGGCAGCCTGAGCATCGCCGCCTCGCACCAGCCGGCGGACGTGGCGGAATTCCAGTGGCGCCTGTCCACCCCCCTCACAACCATATTGCTGGCGATGCTGGCGGTGCCGCTGGCACGCGGGCGCCCCCGGCAGAACCGCTACGGCAAGCTGGGGACCGCAATCCTGATCTTCTTCGTCTATTATCTGCTCTATACGTCCGCCCGCACCTGGGTGCAGCACGGCATGGTGGCCGCGTTCCCCGGCATCTGGTGGGCGCCCGCCCTGCTGGCGGTCCTGACCGGCTTCATGCTGCGCGGCCAGATCGCCGATCTCCTGTCCCGACGGGCCGACGCGCCATGAAACTGAAACGCTTCGACCGCTATATCCAGCTCGTCACGCTGCGGGCCTTCGTCCTGGTCGCACTGGGGCTCACGGCCCTGTTCAGCCTCCTGGAATTCGTCGACCAGCTCTCCTACGTCGGCCAGGGACATTATCGCCTGGCCGACGCCGCCGCCTATACCGCCCTGCTGGCGCCGGCACGCTTCATGCAGGTCACGCCCATCGCGCTGCTGCTGGCATGCCTGCTGGGCCTGGGCGGCCTCGCCAAGCATTCCGAGCTCACGGCCCTGCAAGGGATCGGACTCTCCGAAATGCAGATCATCGGCGCCGTGCTGCGCCTGATCGTGCCGACGATCGTCCTGCTGTTCCTGGTCGGGCAGTTCGTCGTGCCCTCGGCGCGCCACATGGCGCAGCAGGGGCGTGCCACCGCCCTCACCTCCGGCGCGGTGAACGCCGCGGACAACACGGCGTTCTGGGCTCATGGCGACCAGCAGTTTCTCGGCGTCCACCGCTTCGTCAACGAAAAGCTGGGCGAAGACATCGACATCTACCGTTTCGACGACCAGGGCGCGCTGACACGCTATCTGCATGCGGCCCACGCCACGATCGGCGCGGACGACAACTGGGTTCTAACGGACGTCACACGCAAGGACATCGTCGCCGACCAGTTCCACACGAGCCACCAGGACAGCATGACATGGCATGCCTTCCTGTCGTCGCGGCAGATCCGTTTCCTCAGCCTGCCGCCCGAGAGCGTGCCGCCCATCGCCCTGTATCGCTACATCCGCGATCTCAAGCGGCATCATCTGCCGGCCACGCGCTACGAGCAGGAATTATGGTCGCGCATCAGCACGCCGTTCGCCATGATCGCGCTGATCGCCTGCGCCGCCCCCTTCGTCTTCGGGCCACCGCGCTCGCAGAGCCTCGGCTATCGCATGGCCATCGGCATCGCGATCGCCATCGTGTTCTCACTGGGGCAGGAAATCACCAACCGGCTGGGCCTGCTGCTGGACCTGAACCCGGCGATCACAGCCCTAACCCCTCCCATCCTGCTGATGCTGTCGGCGGCCTATCTCTTCATCCACACCCGAGAATAAAGAACCAAGCCCCCCAATCACCCGAAAACGAACGGGTTCCCAAAGGGCGACTGCCCTTTGGTGGGTCAAGGGCAAAGCCCTTGCCGCATCACGGCACGAGCGACGCTTCCGCCTCGACCACGAACACCGCCTGATCGCGGCGGCGTTCACCGGGGCAAGGCACGTCCCCGGCCAGACCATCCAGCCCGGCCATGAACGCCCCGTCGCACACGCGCTGCCGCACCAGCAGCAGCATCAGGATCGCCGAGAACCCCACGATCTCGAACATGAAATAAGCCAGCGGCACGCGGCAGATCACGCAGAGAAAGATGCCGATCGTCCGATAATTGGCGGACAGGATCGACCAGCCACGCAGCAGCGGCGCAAACGCCTCGCGATAGGCCTGGCGGATCACCGGCGCCCGGTCGGGATGCGCGGCCAGCAACGCCGCCAGCCGCTGGTTCAGCCCCGCCTCGCCGCCCGGCGCGGTCAGCGCCTCAAGCCGATTATACAGCCCGAACAGCAGGTCGCCCACCCGCCGGCCGGAGGCGACCTTCGCCCGTGCCACCGGCGCCGATCCACGCGCCCAGCCCCAGAAATTATAATCCTGCCGCTGCCGTTCATAGGCGGCCGACTGCACCGCATGGCATCCGCCCGCCAGCACGACCAGCGCCCAGACCCACGCGCCGTAGAGGGCGGAAAGCGCCAGCGCCAGCCCGACATAAACCGAGACGAACGTCACGTAATCGCAGATACCGTCCAGAATCTTGCCGGTCTGCGACTGCTTGCCCGTCAGGCGCGCAAGCTGGCCGTCCGCCCCGTCCATCACATGCCAGACGACCATGAGCAGAAACCCGGCCACCGCGAAACGCACATCGCCGACATGGTGATAGGCCGCCCCCGCCAGCACCCCGGCCGCCATCCCGCCGAGCGACACGGCATTGGGTGCCACCCCCAGACGCGCGAAATGCCGCGTCAGCCATCCCGAAACCGGATGGATGACGTACAGGTTGGTCAGTTCTTCGATTTCCGACGTGCGCCGCACGGGATCTGTCTGCTGCAACACGATGGCACCCTTGTTTCCCTGGTTCCCCGCGCCATACGGGCCGGGAGCGATCCCTGTCAAAGCAGCCCTTGGGCCATCAGACGTTCGGCCTTGTCGTAGGCCACCGGATCATCGACATCGATCCACAGATGTTCGCCGATATCGAGGACATACGCCTTGTGCCAGCGGGCCAGCGTGTTCATGGCACCGGATATACTATCCTCGCCCTCTGCCTGGCTGCTTTCCAGCGCATCGAACATCTCGGGCGTACACCGGAAGATCCCGGTATCGAACGCATTGAACTCCGTCAGCGACTTGCCGATACGCTCGATCCGTCCGTCTCGAAACAGAACGCGCGTCACGTCGTCCGGATCGTTCAGCATACGCTCCACGTTGCTGTCGACACCCAGCGACACACCGTCCCGGCCTGTCGGGATCGCCGCCATCAGGCGATTGATCTCCGGGTCCAGCACATGGTCGCACATCGTCAGCAGAAACGGCCCGTCGAGAAACGGCCGGGCACAGAGAACGGAAACCCCGTTGGCGCGGTCCCATGCCGGATTATGCACATGGGTCACGCGCACCCCGTCACATTCCGCCATGTCGTCCAGGGCCGTACGCAACTCATCGCCGCGATAGCCGTTGATGATGACGAATTCATCGACCCCACCACGGCGGGCACGGTCGATAACCTCGGCGATCAGGGGCCGCCCCCGGATCGTGACCAGGGGCTTGAGCGGCCCCTTGTCACGCAGACGGCTACCCTGCCCTGCGGCGACGATCAGGCACTTCATCAGGCGGGAACGGCCTCGGTCGAATGGGTGGTGATGAACTCTTCGACCATCTTGTAGGCTTCGTCATCCGTGTACTGCACCAGCGGATGCTTGCAGAAATAGGCGCTGGGCGCGGCCAGAACACCACCGACGCCGGAATCGAGCGCCAGCTTGCAGCAGCGGATCATGTCGATGGCCACACCCGCCGAGTTCGGCGAATCCTGCACCGACAGACGCAGTTCCAGTTCCATCGGCACGTTGCCGAAGGCATGGCCTTCCATGCGGATGAAGCAGACCTTGTTGTCATTCTGCCACGGCACATAATCGCTGGGGCCGACATGGATATCCTCGTTCTCCATGCGCGTCTTCGCGACGGCCTGCACGGCTTCGGTCTTCGAGGTCTTCTTCGACGCCAGACGCTCCTGATTCTTCATGTTCAGGAAGTCGGTGTTGCCGCCCGTGTTGAGCTGGTACGTATGCAGCATCTTGACGCCGCGCTTGGCGAACAGGTCGGTCAGCACACGATGCACGATGGTCGCGCCGAGCTGCGACTTGATGTCGTCACCGATGATCGGCACGTTGCGCTCGGCGAAGCGGGCGGCATATTCCGGATCGCTGGCGATGAAGACCGGAATATTGTTGATGAAGCCGACCCCGGCCTCCAGCGCGCATTCGGCATAGAAGCGCGTGGCCTTCTCCGATCCGACCGGCAGGTAGTTCACCAGGATCTCGGCACCGCTGCGGCGCAGTTCCGCCACCACATCTTCCCGGCTCGGCTCCGGGGCGTCGGCCCGCACGAAGCTGCGCTTCTCGTCATAATTGGCCATGTGCTCGGACACGCCATCCAGCACCGCGCCCATCCGCACGGTCACGCCGCTGTCGGGGATGTTCGGCTCGAACTTCACCACGCAGTTGGGGGCGGAGAAAATGGCACGGCTGACATCGGTGCCGACCTTGCGCGCGTCGATATCGAACGCCGCCACCACTTCGATGTCGCTGGGACGATAGCCGCCGAGGCTCTCGTGCATCAGGCCGATGACTTCCTCGTTATGGCGGTTCGGGCCGTAATAATGAATGCCCTGGATCAGGGCACTGGCACAGTTGCCGACACCCACGATCGCGATACGGATACCGCCCTTAGTCTTCATAATGTTCCCCTGCCCTCTTCGAGACCATAAAAAACGAACAGTCGCGGCGGCCGCCGACCGAACGACGCATCAAAACGCCCATTGTCGCCTGAAAGAACCCGGTACCAGCATGCGATGCGGCCTCGGCCCACTCGGTCGCCATACCGCGCCACTCCCTGATGCGATCCTCACCGATCGCCACGAGCCTCCTGCTCCTTCGGCAAGCTATCGGGGAAATCAGGCGCCAGATCAAGAATGCGTCCCCGCCGGTTCCCCCTCTGCGGACATGCCGCCACGCCCATTGCACGCATCCATGGCCCAGATGCGGCCGCGTCCGGCTCTATATGTTACAAGGAACGATGGTCTTTTAGTTAATTTAAGTTAATATCCAAGCAACCAAAAGACCCACCCTCAGCACCCTGCGCAGGCCAGATTTTCATCTTATATCATTAAAAACAATGCGTTAATAAAACATCCCCCATCCAAGCAAAACAGACTCGTCGCAAAACCACCGTCTTCGTTCTGTCATATTTGACATAAAATAAAATCACTCCCGACCAAAACCGCGCCCCGTTGGTTACATTTATCTCACCTGGCCCGGAAAATGGCACTCGTGGCGGCCACGTTGCGTGCCGTCACCCGCACATTGGTCGCCGCCTCGGCCAGGGCTTCCTCCAGCGTGCAGGGCCGGTTGACGACGCTGAAGACGGCGTCGATTCCATGGGCATGCACCTTTGCCGCATCGTGCCCCAACGACCCGGCGATGCCGATCACCGGTCGTCCGTGCCGGCGGGCGACACGGGCGACGCCGATGGGGGCCTTGCCATGCACGGTCTGCCCGTCGATCCGGCCCTCGCCGGTAATCACCAGGTCGGCGTCGGAGAGGATGGCATCCAGCCCCAGCGCCTCCATGACGATCTCCACCCCCGGCCGCAGGGTGGCCCCCAGGAACGCC
>NZ_JBDNXE010000070.1:0-20307 GCF_047721585.1 Gluconacetobacter sp. | reverse complement strand
CCACGGGGTGGGGGGCGGTGCAAAATGTGGAAACGATCTGTTTCCGGCATTTTTATCATTGGATTGGGGGACATCCGTTATGTCTGGATGGAGCGGAATGGTTCGGGCCGGTGTGGCCTGGGCGTTCGGTGTGGATTTGTTCAGATTTCGGAGTTCGTTCCTATGACGCGTAGCGCCTCTTCGCTTTTTGCCGTTCTGGCCCTTGCCGCCAGCCTTCCCCTCGCTGCCCAGGCGGCGACCAGCCCGGCCGAGGTGCAGGCGGGGCATTATGCAGTCGAGCCCGGTCATACGCAGGTCGGTTTCTCGGTGCTGCATTTCGGCTTTACCCACTACGCGGGCATGTTTTCCAACGTCTCCGGCACGCTGGAACTGAATGTGAAGAATCCGGCCGCGTCCAGCCTGTCGGTGACGATCCCCATCGCCTCGGTGCAGACCACCAGTGACGTGCTGACTGGCGAGCTGAAGGGGGCGGAGTGGTTCGATGCCGGTAAATTCCCCGATGCCACCTTCGTTTCGACCAGCGTGAAACTGGCCGGCAAGAGCGATGCCGTGGTGAGCGGGAACCTGACGCTCCATGGCGTGACGAAGCCCGAGACGCTGAAAGTGCATTTCATCGGTGCCGGCATGAACCCGATCGACAAGAAATATACCACCGGATTCGAGGCCACCGGCACCATCAAGCGCAGCGATTTCGGCGTGAGCAAATATGTGCCCTATGTCAGCGACGAAGTGGCCCTGCGTATTGCCGGTGCCTTCGAAAAGCAGGACTGACCGCCGTGACCGCCGCGATCGTTCTGCATGGGGCGGTCGCGGTGGATGGTTCTTCCGGCCGCGCCCGGGATGTTCGATCGTTGCGTGAAGGGAAATCCAGAGATCGTCAGGTCGCGCTCTTTTGCGTAGGATGGCTTTTCCCGAGCCGGACGAAGGATATCAGGCATGCGGCGGTATGACGAACGTGAGCATTTTTCGGAAATCAGCATTCTTCTGTCCGAAATCCAGTCGGATGTGGAGCAGTTGAACAGTCGGGCGCAGTCTATGCCGCAGACGCCCCAGGCCCTGCGTGAGGGGATTGCCGCGCTGGCCGACAAAATCGATGCCCTGTGTGACCTGAGCCGCAGATAGAGGATGGCGGGCCGCCCGGTTATCGCGGCCCGCACTGTGCCTCGATCAGCAGGCGGGCGCAGTCGCCCACCCGCGCCGCCGGGCCTGGCGGCGGGAAAGCCTGACCCACGACATAGGCGCCTTCCATCAGCAGGATCAGACCGTCGGCAAGCCGGTCGGGATCGGTGGCCCCCATCTGGTGGGCGCGTTCGACCAGCCAGTCGCGTACCTCATGCTTCAGGCGCGCGGCTTCCTGCCGTACCGGGTGCGTGCGGTCGGGATAGTCGAGAATGGCGTTGGTGAGCGCGCAGCCACGATAGTCGGGAGCGGCGGAACGCTCTGCCAGCCCGTCGAAATAGGCCAGGATCTGGGCGCGCGGGTCTTCGGGGTGAGCGGCGCGGACGAGGGCGATCCGGTCCCAGAAACAATGCTGGTAGTCGGCGAGAAAGGCGGTCGCCAAGCCGTCCTTGGAGTGAAAGGCGCGGTAGAGCGACGGCTTGGTGACGCCGGCATTCTGCACGATCTCCTCCACGCCGACGGCCCTTATCCCCTGCCGGTAGAACAGGTCGCGCGCCGACTGGCGGATCCGTTCGGCGGCGGTGGGGCGTCGGGAAGGAGACGGGGGAGTGGACATGCGCGAAACCCGCTTGACGATGTTACCGATCGGTACCTAACGTGGCGTGGCCCTGGAGGCTGCTGCCGAAGCGCCGAGGATGCGTGGACGGGCGCGCGGGGCTTTGGCAACAGCAGCAGAACTGACCGGTCAGTGATATGAGCGTGATCCCAGCCCCTCGCAAGCTTTCCCGGCCCGCGCGCGTATATGCGGTGGTGGTCGGGCTGACGTTCCTGTCGCTTCTGGTTTCGGCTGGCGTGCGTGCGACGCCGGGCGTGCTGATGATGCCGTTGCAGATGGAACTGGGCTGGAGCAGGGCCGGGATCTCGGCCACGGCGGCGTTCGGCATCTTTCTCTACGGCTTCGTCGGTCCGTTTTCGGCGGCGTTGATGCAGGCGGTGGGGATACGCCGCACGTTGGTCGGTGCGCTGCTGCTGATCGGCGGGGCCAGTTTTCTGTCCCTGTTCATGACGCAGCCCTGGCAGTTTTTCATTACCTGGGGGGTGCTGACCGGGCTGGGTACCGGGGCGGTGGCGATGGTGCTGGGGGCGACGGTGGTGAATCGCTGGTTCGTGGCTCGGCGCGGCACCGTGATGGGGCTGCTGGCAGCCAGCACGGCGACCGGATCGCTGTTCTTCCTGCCGGCGCTGGCGGCCTTGGCGCATGATCACGGCTGGCGGGCACCAGTGCTGGCCGTCACCATCGCCTGTCTGGTGCTGGTGCCGCTGGTTGCGCTGTGCCTGCCGGAGCATCCTGAGCGGCTGGGGCTTCTGCCGCATGGGGCACCGCCGGATTATGTTCCGCCGTCGCCGCCTGATCGGCATCCGTTGCGCATGGCAGTGGGGGCGTTGCGCGATGCGGTGGTGAAACGCGATTTCTGGTTTCTGTTCCTGACCTTTTTTGTGTGCGGGTTTACCACCAATGGCCTGATCGGTACGCATTTCATCGCCATCTGTGCCGATCATGGGATCGGCGAGGTGCCGGCGGCGGGCTATCTGGCCATGATGGGTTTGTGCGACCTGTTCGGCACCACCCTGTCCGGCTGGCTGACCGACCGGATGGATGCGCGCTGGCTGCTGTTTTCCTATTACGGGCTGCGGGGGGTGTCGCTGGCCGCTTTGCCGTTCTGCGATTTCTCACCGGACAGCCTGACGGTTTTCGGCATTTTCTACGGACTGGACTGGATTGCGACCGTGCCGCCGACACTGCGTCTGGCCACTTCGGCATTTGGCGAGCGCGCGGCGCCCGTGGTGTTCGGTTGGGTGGTGTTCGGGCACCAGATCGGCGCGGCCTGCGCCGCGTCGTTGGCCGGATTGCTGCGGCAGGCGCAGGGAAATTATCGCGACATGCTGGTGCTGGCCGGCTGCGCGGGACTGCTGGCGGCGCTGATGGCACTGGGAATCGGCCGGGCGCCGACGCGGGTTCCGCTGCCGGCTGGGGGGTAGTAGAAAAACCTTTGCCCGATCGCGGGGGAGGGGCTGTGCACCGCCATTCCCCAGTGTCGGAGCGGATTAAACGGAAATCCACTGTTGTCACTCGCCATATGCGATGTGATCGCGGCGACCGGCGGCGGGATCATTCCCTGGGACGACGCGGTTCTGTCAGTGTGGGCGTTTCCGCGCAGTCCTGCACGCTTGCCTGCGAGCCTCAAGGGGGATTCAGGAACGTCACCAGAAATGCTATATAATCGCCTCGCAGAATAGCGGGACCGGCATGGTGACGACGAGAGTTGAATGCGTGGGAACAGATATCGCCGGGATATGCGACTCCGCGTGATAACCAGACGGCCCATGAAAGGTGATTCTATGAGCAACGCTACCCGCTTGATCCTCGCTTCCCTGTCGCTCCTGAGCGGTTGGGGCGGGATTGCCCATGCGCGGACGGGTGGGGACGCCGTCCCGGCCTATGGCGCCGTTCATGCCGCCGATGGCTCTGCTAACCGTCCCGATCCGTCGTTGCGGTACCGGGTGGCGTTCGACACGGCGCGGGCCGCGCCCGATCCCGCGCAGATCAATCCAGCACTGGAGCGGATCGCTCGGTTCATGAACCTGCTCGCGGCTGACGGGATACATCCCAAGACCGGCGACGTTGTGGCGATCGTCTATGGGGCGGCTACGCCGTCTATCCTCGCCGATGGGGAATACCGGGCGCGTTTCGGTCGGGACAACCCCAATACCGCGCTGCTGCGCGCGCTGCGCAAAGCGGGGGTCTCGATCGAAGTGTGCAGCTACGCTCTGGCGGGCCAGAAGATTGCACGGGACGCCGTCGCCGACGGGGTCCAGGTCGATCTATCCGCCATGGTGACGTTGGCCAACCTGCAACTGAGAGGCTGGGCCGTGATCCCCGGATGACGGATGCTGTCCGCCTGCCTCTATACGGGCCGTGTCAACAGGCTTTGGTATATGATCTTCGCGTTCCAGGATGGTGACGCCTATATTTATTGTTGATTTCGAACAATATCATCAGGAGGACGCCGGAGGCTTGAATCGTTGACCCGCATTTCTTGCATTCCGCCTCGGGTGAGAGAGGCGGGTGAGGCTCGTGGTCTGCCGAGAACCGGGTCATATTTGGCATTGCGTCCGCCGTTGCGCAGCGGGCGCATGCCGAGGCGCGTTTGGGGAGCGTTCAGGCGGTGTGGCGGCGGCCCTGATAGACGCGGCCGAAGCGGTTTTCGAGGAAGGCGGGCAGCGCGATGTCTTCCTGCCGGATGACGCCCCGTGCCGGGAGGTGGCCGTCTTTCAACAGGTCCAGCACCGCGCAGATCGCGCCGGCGGTGGTGATCTGGATTGCCGTGCGCGGGCGGCCGTTGACCGTCTCGCCATAGATGCGGCGGACGAAGCTCTCCTGGGTCAGTCGCCCCTCGCGCCAGCCGGAGACGGTGACGAAGACCAGCACGATGTCCTGTCGCGTGACGGGGAGCGCGTATTCTAGGATATCCTTGAATATGTCACGCCTTTCCGCCAGGCGAAGGTCGCGCAGCAGCATCTTCATGGCCTGGGCGTGGCCGGGGTAGCGGATGGTGCGGTAGTTCAGTTCGCGCACCGCGCCCGCATAGGTCTCGCACAGGGAGCCTAGGCCGCCGGAGGTGTTGAAGGCTTCGTAGGTCACGCCGTCGACCCCCAGCGTCTCCAGCCCTTCCAGGGCCGGTACCATGTGGCGTTCGCCGCCGACGATGGCCTCGCAGGGCTCGATATATTCATTGATGACGCCGTCGGTGCTCCAGGTGAGGTTGTAGCCCAGCGCGTTGGAGGGAAATTCCGGCAGCGCGCCGACGCGCAGGTGGATCGTGTCCAGCTTTTCGAAACGCTGGGCGATGTCGTGGGCGACGATGGAGACGAAGCCGGGGGCGAGGCCGCATTGCGGGATGAAGGTGGATTGCGCGCCCTCGGCCAGCGCGCGGACCGCGCGGGTGCTGGCGACATCTTCCGTCAGGTCGAGATAATGGATGCCGGCCGTGGCGGCGGCGGTGGCGATGGTCGTCGTCAGGTGATAGGGGGCGGCGGAGAGGACGGCGTAATGGCCCTCCATCAGCGGTGCGAGCGCGCCGTCCCTGGCGATATCGACCCGTACCTTGCGCACCTGGGGACCGACATCGGCGCGATCGAGGCCCGGCTGGTCGCGGTCGATCAGCATGACGGCGTAGTCGCCGGTCGCATCCAGGAAGTCCGCGATCGTCGAACCGATCTTGCCTGCGCCGACAACGAGTATCTTCTTCATGCCAATCGTTCCTGATGCTGATGCGATACGGAAATGGAACGAAGGAACGGGGCCGGACACAATGGACAGCGTGACGTGCGATCGGGGCTTTCTTTCGGCGGAATGTCGGATATGATCGGCATTATGCAACCCGACGAGACGGACAGGACCCTGCTGGCATTGCTGGAGGGCAATGCGCGGATGTCGACCGTGGCGCTCGCGCGCCGTGTCGGCCTGTCGCGCACCACGGTGCAGAGCCGGATCGAGCGGATGGAGCGGGCCGGGGTGATCGCCGGCTATACGACGGTGACCCCCGCCCATGACGCGGATGCGGTGCGGGCGCATGTGATGATCACGATCACGCCCCGGCATGCCGCCTCGGTCGAGGCCGCGCTGCGCCCGATCCGCGAAATTCGCGAACTGCATGCCGTCAGCGGCATGGTGGACATGATCGCCGTCGTGGGCGCGGGCGCGACCGAAACCATCAACCGGGTGATCGACCGGATCGGCATGCTCGACGGGGTGGAGCGCACGACCTCGGCGATCATCCTTTCCACGCGGTTCCGGCGGCGGGGAGGCGAGCCCGAGCCGGGATCGTCAGGCGGCAGGTGACGGCATCGGGCTGATATAGGGCTGTTGCGCGACCTGGCCTGCGTGCGCTGCCCGGACACGGTCCAGGAGGGCCATGTTGCGTATCAGTTCCGCGCCGGTTGCCGCCATGGCCTTGGCGACGTGGACCATGCCGGTATGCGCCAGTGTCGAACAGCCCTGTGCCGTCATCTGCCAGGAATGCAGCGGCGTGCCGACGGCGCTGGTCGCGCCGAGGGCCTGCACCGTCGGCACGACCCAACTGACATCGCCCACGTCGGTCGAGCCCATCATCGACCGACCGCGATCCGGGACGTAGGGAATGACCGTGTCGCATAGCGCCATGTCGGGTTTGACGGGCAGGTTCAGCGCCCGGAAGACCGTGGCGATCTGCTGTGCATCGAGCGTTGCGCGCATGGCCTCGGCGTAGGCGCGATCGGCCGTGGTGAACGGAGGCGGACCCAGCCGTTCGAACTGGATCTGCATCGCTTCCTCCAGCGGCTGATTGCCCAGCAAGTTGGCCATGCCGCTGACCACCGTGCATGTGACCGTGGTGTCCGTCATCATGGCGGCGCCCTCGGCGATCGTGCGGACACGCGCGGCCAGGGCCAGCATCTCGGGCAGGTCGGCGGCGCGGATGGAATAGGCCACCACCGCCCGTGCCGGCACGACGTTGGGGGCGTTTCCGCCCGTATCCAGATATGCGTAATGAACCCGCGCGGTCGGCGGCATGTGCTCGCGCAGGTAATTGACCCCGATATTCATCAATTCGGCCGCGTCCAGCGCCGAGCGGCCCAGGTGCGGAGCGGCGGCGGCGTGGGCCGATCGACCGGTGAAGGTGAAATCCACCCTCTGGCTGGCCAGCGAGGCGGGGGGGAACACCATGGCGAACGACCCCGGGTGCCAGGTGATGGCCGCATCGACCCCCGCGAAGCTGCCGGCGCGCACCATGATGCCCTTGCCGGCGCCACCTTCCTCGGCCGGACAGCCGTAATAGCGCACCTGGCCGGGGAGGCCTGTTTCGGCCAGCCAGTCCTTCAGCGCCGTTGCGGCCAGCAGCGATGCCGCGCCCAGCAGGTTATGGCCGCAGCCATGGCCGTTTCCGTCGCCCGGCAGGGGCCGATGCGTGGTTGCGTCGGCCTGCTGGCTCAGGCCCGGCAGGGCATCATATTCGCCCAGGAAGGCGATGACCGGGCCGTCGTTTCCGGCCTCGCCCAGCAGGGCGGTAGGAAGCCCGGCGATGCCGGGAGTGACGCGAAAGCCGGCGGCGTGCAGCGCCCGGGCATGCAGGGCGCAGGAGCGGGTCTCGGCGAAATTCAACTCTGGAACGGCCCATACGGCGTCGGCCAGCGCGGCTGCCGCGGGTGCATGGGTATCCACCAGATCCCACAGGCGGTCGGTATTGGCGTGCATGGCGGCCCCCGGTCAGGCGTGGTGCTGGTTGTCGAAGCGGCTCAGCCCGTACCACGCCGCCGCCTGTACGCCATAGGCAAGGGCCATCAGGTATCCGGCCATCGTCGCGTCGCCGGTATGCTGGATCAGCCATGTGACCAGGGAGGGCGTGAAGCCGCCGAACAGCGACACCGTGGTGGAATAGATGAAGCCGAACAGCAGGACCCGGCTGGCGGATGGCAGGGACTCCAGCATGGCCTGCCATAGTGGGACCAGCGTCAGGCTCGAAAGGGCGAAAAGGACGCAGTTCAGCAGCAACTGGCTGGGCAGGCCCGGCTGGGTGATGGCGAAGCGGTAGAGAGGCACGCTCAACACGCCCGTCAGCACCATCAGCGCGCCGATCGTGCCGCGCAGGTGGTGCGACCGCTGCGCCATCCACCAGCCCAGAGGCACCGTTGCCAGTCCGGCCAGCATGCCTGCCACGTTGGCCAGCATGCCGACGCGCGGCGACAGATGCAGCACGGAGATGGCGTAGCTGACCCCGAAATGGCGCAGATAGGTGGAGATGGTGCCGCCGGCGACCGTCAGCGCGATCAGCGTCACCGCCAATGCGGGTGGACGGGCGCCGCCGACGGGCGAGGGGGTGTGCGGCACGGCGGTCGCGATCCAGCGCAGGGCGGAGCCCGCCGGGATGATGACCAGGCCCAAAACGAAGGGGATGCGCCAACCCCAGTCGTAAAGCTGGTCGTGTGTCAGGACCAGTGACAGCACCAGCCCGACGGTGACGGCCGCGAGCGAGCCGAGCAGTTGCGTCAGATATTGCAGCGAGCCGTACAGGCCGCCCTGGCCGGGTGGTGCGGCATCGAACAGCAGTGCCGTGACCGGCCCGATTTCACCACCTTCCGAAAAACCCTGCACGACGCGGGCCAGCAGGATCAGGAGTGGCGCCCACGGCCCGATAACCCGTGCGGGCGGCGTCAGGGCGAGCAGGGCCAGTCCGAGTGCCATCAGAATGAAGGACAGCATCATTGCCCGCTGCCGCCCATGGCGGGCGGCGTAGCGGCCTATGGCGATGGCTCCGACCGGACGGGCGACGAAGCCGGCGGCGAACACCAGCATCGTCCGCAGCAGGCCATTGAGGCCGCTGCTGTCCGGAAAGAAGGCATCCCCGATCATCGGCGCGAAATAGGCGTAGGCCAGGAAGCTGTAGAATTCGAGAAAATTGCCGATGCAGGCCCCTGCCACCAGCATGATCCGGCCCGGTCCGGCAGTCGCCACACCCAATGCTCCGCTCCCGTTCTGAAACTGTCATGAATTATGACTGGAAGGCGGCCTGCAAGGCAAATGGAGCATGGCGGAACGGTCGGAACATGATCCGGATGCGGCGCGAAAGCGCCTGATGGGATCACGAACCAGCGCATGCCCGATGGGAACGGCCCGGCAGAGAACTCTTGATGGTTGAATGCGTTATCGGAAGGATATCCGCCGCATTTCGCGTTGGCATGCCTCGTTGAACCGTACCTTTCGGGGCGCCCTTCGTCGATCCTCCGGCTATTGGGGAGAAGTCGCCTTGAGAGTTTCTGCATTTGCCTTGTTTGCCATCCCCGCGCTCTTCGTGAGCACGGCGCATGCGGCGTCGCGGGAGGAGCAGAGCGCAGCCTGTCGCGGAGATGCGATCAAGCTGTGCACCTTCGCCATTCCCAACGAAGACAAGATAACCGCCTGCATGAAAAAGAAGATCGATCAGCTGTCGCCGCGCTGTCGGACGATGTTCGAGCCGGCGGGGAAAAAGAAGCCCCGGCAGAGCAAGGCGAAATCTCCGTCCTGAAAGAGCCGGGCCGGTCGGCCCGGAGCGCCTTCCCGGAGGTCAGGTGTAGCGGAGCATCTGCATGAATCCGTAGTCCATGTGCATCTGGTGATGGCAGTGGAACAGCGTGTCCCCAGGGTTGTCGGCGGTGAACAGGGCGTCGATCGTATCGAAACGTCCGATCTGGACGGTGTCCTTCTCGATCGGGCCGATCCGGCGCATGCCATGACGAAGGACGGTGAAGTTATGCCGGTGCAGGTGGAGCGGATGCGCGCAGCCGCTGAGATTGATCCAGCGAAACAGATAGCGCCCGCCCGCGCGGACATGGAGTGGCGGAAGGTCGGCATAGGAGCGGCCGTTGATCGTCCAGCCCTCCATTCCGTCCGGCATCGGCCGCCGTTCGAACAGCATCGGGAAGATGCCGTCCAGTCGCAGCTCTTCGACCGGGGGGGCGGCGGTGCCGCCGAACAGGGCGTAATCCCAGTCGGACGCCGGGGGGGGGGTCCAGACGGGTGATCCGCTTCTGCCGGCATATTCGATGACTCGTCCGAGGCCGGTGGTCTGCTGTATGGGGTCGGTCGGGCCCAGCACCCAGCAGCCCGGGCGGTTCATATGGACAATGGCATCCACCCGCTCGGCGACGCCCAGTGTGATGACCGATACCGGCGCGGGATTGGCGACCGGATTGCCGTCCAGTGCGACCACGGTGAAGGCGTGGCCCGGCAGGGCCAGGGAAACGGTCTCGGTCGCGCTGGCATTGAGGAAGCGGAACAGCACCCGCTCGCCCTGCCGCACGCGTATCGGCTCGGCCGCCTGCATCAACCGGCCGTTGAAGGTGGCGTAGCGGTAGCGCGGCGTGGCGCATTCTTCGGGCGACCGGGGCATATCGGGCAGGTCGGCATCCCAGTGATGGGCTGCCAGCAGCACTTCGCGGTCGTAACGGCCGGGATCGCGGCGCGGTTCGACGATCAGGAAGCCGAACTGGCCGCTATACAGGGCGCGTGAGAAATCCATCATCGCCATGGTGTGCGTATGATACCAGCGCGTGCCGGAGCGGGGGGGCACGAAGCGGTAGTCCAGCGTGCCGCCCGGCTGGATGACCGACGAGCCTTCCTCGGTCGCGCCGTCGGGCACGGCGCCGACATCCAGGCCGTGCCAATGGACCAGTTCCGGTGCGTCGCTGCCGTTCGTCACGCGAATCCAGGCCGGCCGGCCTTCGGGCAGGCGCAGTACCGGACCGGGGACCTGGCCGTTATAGGCCAGCACCCGCCGGGTGATGCCCGGCGCCAGTTCGACCGTGGTGGGAGCGATGTGCAGCGTGGTGGGGCGGACGGGGAGCGAAGCGGGGGACGGTGCGGCGTGGCTGGTGCCCGGACGCAGGAGAAGCCCCGCCGCACCGCCAGCCAGCAGCGCCTGGCGCCGCGTGACGGGGGGAATCTCATTCACTGCCATGATGCGACCTCCCGGCCGGCGCGGATTCCGTGCTGGAAGGCGCCGGTATAGTTCTGTGCGCCGTTGAGTTCGGCATGGGCGATGGCGATGCGGCCGAAGCCGCGCGCCACGATCTCGCGCCCCGGAGGCTGACCGCCAAGACCGTAATAGAAACCCGGTGTCTGGATGACCCGGGCGTGGCCCCAGCGATTGAGGATGATGCCGTCGATGTCACGTGCCGGGTCGAACCCGGCATCGGCGAACATCGCCGCCATCTGGGCCCGGATGATGCGCTCGTATTCCGCGTAGCTGGTCGACAGCAGGCGCATCCGGCCGCGCGCGCCCTGTTCCCATGCGCTCAGGCCGGGCGTGTAGAGGCCCATATAGAAGGTCAGCAGCGCCGGCCGGTCTGGGTGCAGCGGCGGATCATAGTCCGGCGTGACGATCGACTGGCGGATATTGGCGCAGAAGCCGAACATCGTGCCGTCATCCATCCAGCGGGCCGCCGTTGCATTCAGCCGGTAGAGGAAACGCCAGTTCCTGAGCGCCACGTTTGCCACCAGGGCGGGCGCGTAGCAGAACCGGTCGTAGGCGGCGCGGATATCGGCCGGCAGGTCGCGTACCACATGCTTGGTGATCCAGCCGCCTGTTGCCATGATGACGGCGCGCGCGCGGACGTGGCGTGTGCAGCCGGCGCGGGCATAGGCCACGTCGACGATGCCCGATGCCGGGTCGCCGCCGCGATGGCTGACCGAAACCACCGTGGCGTTCTGACGGATGCGGACCGGACCGTCCGCATCCAGCCGGGTCGGGTCGATGCGGCCCCATTGCATGGCGGAGAACGACATGCCGCCGGGGAACAGGCCCGGGATCAACTGGCCTGCAAGATAGCGCCCCAGCAGCGCGTTGCCACCGGGGAAGGAGTAGGTCAGGCGATTGGAATGCGAGACCAGATGCATGCCGTAGCGTGCGGAGATCGCATCGGCGCTGACGCCGCCCAGCAGGCCCACGACCGGCTGGTGGAATGCCGTCACTTCGGGCCGGTAGCCGCACATCTTTTCCAGATAGGTGCGGTAATCGACCTGATCGAGGGCCTTTGGATCGTCGGCGTGGACGGTGCCCTCGCCCCGTCGCCAGCGCAGGAGGCTCTGCCGGACTTCGGGCGCGAAGGGGGTGCGCGCCAGATCGTCCTGCCAGATATTTTCGGCCCAGTAGGGATGTCGGGCGCCGTCCCTGGTCTGGAAACGATAGGCGACATCGACCAGTTTTTCGTTGAAGCCGTCCATGTTTGAATAATTGTCGAAAGAGAAGCGCAGTTTCTTCAGCGATGTGTCCCAGTTCTGCACGGCGAAATCGTAAGGGATGCCGCATTCGCGAAACAGGGTGCCGATCGGCGTGTCGGCATCGGGTTTCGGGGCCAGGAAATCGTTCGATCCCTGCGGCCCGAGCAGGCGGGTGCCTTCGACCATGAATTCGTTCTGCCGGGCTTCGCCGCCGAAGATCGGGTGGTTGTCGAGGATCAGGCAGCGCCGGGTGCCGCCGGTCCGTGCCTGATATTCCTTTGCCGCCATCAGGCCGGTCAGGCCGCTGCCGACGATCACCAGGTCGTAGGATTCGACTTCCTCGCCAGGGAGCGGGGCGGCGGACAGGGCGGCGTGCAATCCATCGCGCACGCGGTGTGCCGCCGTCAGCACCGGCAATGTATTGCCGTTGGCGCCGGCATAATCTCCGACGCCGCCATAACCGGAAAAATCGTCGATGCCGCCGGGATCGTGCCCCGCGACCGGGCAGCCCCCCACCGGGCGGGATCTGCCGTTCAGGAAGTCTCGCCGCGTGGTGCCACCCCCCATGCCCAGACGGCGATCTTCACTGCTGCCGTTTCCCATATCGTTTCCTTCTGAACGTCTGTTTTATATTCGTGTTTTTTTTAAAGCGTCAGGTCGATGCGGCCGTAGTAGTAGCCGCCGGTGAAGGAAATCCCCGAGGCGTTCAGGTCGTAGGGGCTGGCGCCGCGGTAATTGACGTCCAGCGGTACCTTTCTGGGCCGGACATTGAAGATATTGTTTGCACCGACGGCGATATGCAGATCGGGAAGCGGGCGGTAGCCGACTTCGAGATCGGTCAGCCATGCCGGCGTATTGGTGAATTTGGACCAGCAGACATTCGAATAGGCCAGGGGCTGGCCCTTGCAGGTGGCGCCGGCGGGCGTCTGGTCCTGGTAGGTCAGCATATCGGACGTTTCGCCATACCGGGTCTGCCGGATCGTGGCGTCCCAGTTGTGATAGGTCCAGTGCAACTGGAGGATGATCTTGCTGCGGGGCGACGTGGTGGTCAGAAAGGCCGATGTCTGTTCGTTCAGGTAGGGGTTGCCGTTGGCATTGGTGTTGATGTGCTGGAGACGGGTACGGGTGAGGCTGAGAGACAGGGAGGGGGTGAAGGTTCCGAAGCGCCGGGAGACGTATGAATAATCGGAGCGGATATCCAGGCCCTGGGTTCTGGTGCTGCCGACATTGGCGAAGTAAAGCGCACTGACCTGCTGCGGGGAGACGGTCGTCGGCAGTTCCGCGCCCGAGAGGGTGATTGCCTGAGCCGCCGTCTGCCCGTAGGTGGAGCCACCGACATAGATACGGTCGCGAATATTGATCTGGTAGACATCGGCTGAAACATGCAGCCGGTCGATCGGCTCGATGACGATGCCGCCTTCCGCGCTGGTGGAGCGCTCGG
Source organism: Gluconacetobacter sp. (assembly GCF_047721585.1). Classification (NCBI taxonomy): domain Bacteria; kingdom Pseudomonadati; phylum Pseudomonadota; class Alphaproteobacteria; order Acetobacterales; family Acetobacteraceae; genus Gluconacetobacter; species Gluconacetobacter sp. Next base: position 6,955 of record NZ_JBDNXE010000070.1, on the reverse strand, counting down.
GCTTGAGGGCCTGGCCGCCGAGATACCTGCCGCCGGGGCTGTTGGGAGACAGCAGCGCCGAGGCGCTGGTCACCGATGTATTGGTGGAACTGAAATGCTCCTGCAGCAGGGAGGGGGCTTCGAAGCCGTTGCTGAAGGTGCCGCGAATGGCGATTCTTCTGCTGAAGTTATAGCGCGTGGAGACTTTTCCTGTCTCGGTGTTGCCTGATCCGTCGGTATAATGTTCGAACCGGCCGGCGAAATCGACTTCCCATTTCTTCGTGAAGTGGAAATCGCCATCGAGATAGGCGGCCCAGATATCGCGGCTCCATTTGCCTGCATTCGAAGGCATGAGACCGCCATAGCCCTGTGCGCCGCCGCGTTCGTAGGATGCGACGTCGCCTGCCCATAGCTGATAGGTTTCGAGCCGGTGTTCCGCGCCGGCCGCTACGGTGACGGGAACCGTATGCGCGATGTTGAAATCTTTCTTGACGTCGAAATTATTGGTCCATTGTGCGAGATTGTACTTGGTATCCATCATGCTCGTGGGGGTGGAGCCGGTATGCTGGTAGAGGTCCACGTTGGCAGTATTGATGGTGCCGATGCGGCTGTTGTCGGCGCCATAGGTGGTGCTGAGGTCCCACGTCCAGCCGAAGAGATTGTGGCCCTTCAGGCCCAGGGTGGCCGAATAGTCGTTCTCGTCATTCGTCTCGACCGGGGAGTAGCCGTAGGGGTAGAGACCCGGCAGGGCGTTGGGGTAGCGGTAGTTCTCGTACGCTTCGTTGTGGCGATGGGTGTAGAGAATATTGCCGTATCCCTGGATGCCCTCGGTGAGATCGGCGCCGAAGGACAGGGCGATGTTGCCGCGCGTTTCCTCGGGCGTGCTGGTGATGTGGTTGCTGGACGGCGGAAAATGATAGGTCTTTGCGCCGACATCGTAGGTCGGGGGGACCATGTGATCGGCGTGCGTGTACTGGCCGTCGATGCGGAAATAACCGGTATTGCCGAATGTCAGGCCGTAGCCGAGATTGATCTGGGTCTGCCAGCCATCGCCGTTATAGGCGTTCGCCCCCGTCTGGGCGCTGGCTGAGAAACCGGTGGCTCTTTTCTTGAGAACGATATTGATGACGCCGGCAATCGCGTCGGACCCGTACATGGCGGCCGCGCCGTCACGCAACACCTCGATATGGTCGACGGCGTTGGTGGGAATCATGTTGATGTCGACGCCGCTTGAGCCTTTTTCCGGGCCGGAGGAGGTGCTGATGGTGGCGGTGGTATGGCGCCGCTTTCCGTCGACCAGCACCAGGACCTCGTTGGGGCTCAGGCCGCGCATCCGGAGGGTCGAGGCCAGGCTGGCGCCCCCCTTGCCGACCTGTTGTGCCGTGATCGACGGGTCCAGCCTGACGATGGCGTCGATCAGATTGACCTGGCCCGTCTGCTTGAGAGACTGGGACGAGATGACGGAAATAGGGCTGACGGAATCATAGACCCGCCGGTTTCCGGCATGGGTGCCGGTGACGATGATGGCTTCCTGGGGGGGCGGGAGTTCGGCGGCGGCCGGGGGACGGATGCCGCGGGGCGTGGTGCTGACACTATGCGCCGATGCCGATGCCGATGGCGCGGGCTTCGGCACCGGCCTGCCGGCATTGTGGCGACTGCCGTTGCCGTTGCCGGTCCTGTCCGGGTCGGCCTCGGCGTTCTTTCCGGGTGCCGCGGAAACGGACGAGATCATCGAAAACGAAAAGAAAGCGGACAATAGAAGCTTTGCCCGAGTGGACGACCGAACAGACATGGTCTCTGGATCTCCGCGTGCTGAAATATGGCCTTCGTTACGGAAACGAGGGAATTTCTGATTTGTCTGTTACGGCTCTGTCATGATAACTACAAATTCTTTTTGTTTGCCTTTTCATATCTACAGGTAGCGAAGTCGATGACGCCCCAACGTTTCCACCAGCTTCGTGCTTTCATGGCCGTGTGCCAGACCGGGTCGGTCAGCGCGGCGGCGCGGATGATGCATCTGTCGCAGCCTGCGATCACCAAGCTGATCCGGCATCTGGAGGCCGAGACCGGCACTGCGCTGTTCGACCGCGCGCGCCGCCGGCTGGCGCCGACCGATGCGGCCCATGTGCTGATGGCGGACCTGAAGGGCCTGTTCGGCGCCATGCGCAATGTGGACGTGACGCTGAACGGGCTGCGGCATGCAAAGGGGGTGCAGATCCGGATTGCCGCCATGCCGGCGATCGGTACCCATCTGCTGCCCGGTGCGTTGCCGTCCTGGATTGCCGTGCGGCCGGAACTGCGCTTCTCGCTGTCCGTGCTCAGTTCGCTGGACGTGCATCATATGGTCGGCAGCAATGGCGCGGATATCGGCTTCGCCCTGCCGGTGCAGGGGACGGGCAGTGTGACGATCGACCGCACGCTGATGATTCATGCCGCCGTGGTGGCACCGCATGGACATCCGCTGACGCGGGCAAGGCGGATCAGGGTGAAGGATCTGGTGCGGCACCGGTTGATCTTCTTTTCGCAGCAATTCGCCCTCGGCAATCCGATCGGGGAATATTTCAGCCAGAACGGGCTGGAAGCGACATCATTCGTCGAAACCCAGAACAGTGCCTGCGCCTGTGCCATGGTCCAGAACGGGCTGGGCGTGGCGGTGGTGGATGTGGTGACCGCGTTTGCGCATCGTGAGCAACTGACGATCCGTCCACTGGATGTGGAATGCGTCTTTCCCGTGCAGGTGATCGTTCCGCCCGGGGTTTCTCCGGGTAACGACGCGAAGCGCCTGGCCGCGCTCTGCACTGACCAGATCGCTTTGATCAATCGTGCGATCATGGCGTGATGGCCGGGCCGGAAGACGGATGGAGACCGGTTGGGAAAGGCTGGATTCCGTCGTCATGCCGGCAGAACGGGGCGGGTGCAGGGGCAGGATGAGGGAACCGGGACAATGGCGTTCCGTTCATGTGTTGGTGCGCTGACCGGGGGTGAGGGGTGGCGCTGCGTGGGGATGGTTCGACCTTCCTTCTGACCCGTACGCCCTATTTCTGGAGAAATTGGATGCCTTCCAGCACTGTTGCCGACCTGATTGCCGATACGCTTGTCGAAGCCGGTGTCAGCCGGATTTACGGCATTGTCGGCGATAGTCTCAATGGCCTGACCGAGGCGTTGCGTCTGCGGCCCGCGATCGAGTGGGTGCATGTGCGCCATGAGGAGGTCGCGGCGTTCGCGGCCGCCGGCGAAGCGCAGGTGACGAACGGGCTGGCCGTCTGCGCGGGGTCGTGCGGGCCGGGAAATCTGCATCTGATCAACGGCCTGTTCGACGCGCATCGCAGTCGGACGCCGGTGCTGGCTATTGCGGCGCAGATTCCGTCGGCCGAGATCGGCGGGGGGTATTTCCAGGAAACGCATCCGCAGAACCTGTTTCGCGAATGCAGCCATTATTGCGAACTCGTCTCCGACCCCGCGCAGCTTCCCTATGTGCTGGAAAATGCCATTCGGGCCGCCGTGGGGCAGCGCGGCGTGGCGGTGGTGGTGATACCGGGAGATGTCGCGCTGCGGCCGGGGGGGGGGCGGGCGCCGGCGCCGCGGGGGGGGGGGGGGGGGGCCCGGCCCCGCCGGGGGGGCGCGGGGGGGGGGGGGGGCGGGGGGGGGGGGGGGGTGGGTCCCGCGGGGGGGGGGGGGGGGGCGGCGGGCGGGGGGGCGGCCGCGGGCCCCGCGGCGGGCGTTGCTGCCGCCGCAGCCGCGCGTGCTGCCGGCGGAGGCCGAACTGGATGCGCTGGCGGAGATGCTGAACGGTGCCGCGCGTATTACCCTGTTCTGCGGGCGGGGATGTGCCGGGGCGCATGGGCCGCTCATGCAACTGGCGGAGGCGCTGAAGAGCCCGACCGTACATGCCCTCGGTGGCAAGGAGTGGGTTGAATACGACAATCCCTATGATGTCGGCATGACGGGCTTTATCGGGTTTTCGTCGGGTTATGCCGCGATGCAGGGATGTGACCTGCTGCTGATGCTTGGGACCGATTTTCCGTACAAGCAGTTTCTGCCTACGGATGTCCGGATCGTGCAGGTGGATATCCGGCCGGAGAATCTGGGGCGGCGCTGCAAGCTGGATCTGGGGTTGGTCGGAGATGTGGGGACGACGATCACCGCGCTGCTGCCGAAGCTGACGGTGAAGGCGGACCGGGCGCATCTGGACACCAGCCTGGGCCTTTATGCCAAGGCCCGCGAGGGGTTGGACGATCTGGCGGTCGGTACGCCGGGGCGGAGGCCGATCCATCCCCAATATCTCGCGAAACTGGTCAGCGAGGCTGCGTCGGACGATGCGGTGTTTACGGCGGATGTCGGCACGCCGACCATCTGGGCCGCCCGTTACCTCCAGATGAATGGCAGGCGCCGTCTGGTCGGGTCGTGGGTGCATGGGTCCATGGCCAATGCCATGGCGCATGCGATCGGTATCCAGGCTGCGCAGCCGGGGCGGCAGGTCGTGTCGTTGTCGGGCGATGGCGGCTTTACCATGCTGATGGGGGACCTGATCACGCTGACGCAGCAGAAGCTGCCGGTGAAAATTGTTATATTCAATAATGGCGTGCTGGGTTTCGTGGCCTTGGAGATGAAGGCGGCGGGGTTTGTCGATGTCGGGGTCGACCTGAAGAATCCGGATTTCGCGGCGATGGCGCGGGCCATGGGCATCCATGCCATGCGGGTGGAAGATCCGGGCGATCTGCCGGGGGCTCTGGCCGAAATCATGGCACATGACGGGCCGGCGCTGCTGGACGTGGTGACTGCCACGCAGGAACTTTCCCTGCCGCCGACGATCAAGGCCGAGCAGGTGAAGGGATTCAGCCTCTATATCCTGCGGGCGATCATGAACGGGCGCGGGGATGAAATCCTCGATCTCGCCAAGACCAATCTGCTCAAACGCTGAGACGGATTGTCCGGGCAGAGGGCGCGGCCTGTGACCGGAGCCTGTGAGACAGCAATTTTTGGGATACCCGGCTGGCGGATGACGTTGGTCGGGTTTCTGACATTTTCGGGCACGCGGTGTCTTTCTGTTTTTCCTGAAAGGAAAATTCATGGAGAACCGTTTGAGAATGCGCCGGGAGAGGGAACCTTCCAAAACCTTTGACGGGCAAGGCAGGGTGAGAACGGATTCTCACAAACTGGTGTATAGGATTTTTGAAAACAGGCTTATGTCTGGCGCTTTCGCGTGACGCTACGCTTCTCGTCGCGCTTTCGTGCGGATGGTGGCATTGAGCGACATGTTCGAGATCGAGTCTGCGAAGCTGGCGCTGGACCGGAGCACGGATGCGAAGGTGCGCGCCGGGTCGGTGGGGCAGTGGTGGGGGGCCGCAAGCTGGTCGCACCCCGCCGGCCGGACGATCTGCCCGCTTTCTGTTCCGCCATTGCTCGATTGTTTGCCGGCGAGCCTGATGTGGCGCATCCCGATATCGAACGATCTTCACCCTCGACCTCTCGATGCGCATTGTATTCCTCTCTGCGTCGATAGCCGCGCCTGTTGGGGGCCTGAAATCGGGCTTGGAATGTGCCGCGTTATGGATGCCAGCCGAGGCCTTTCGGCATCATCGAGAAGCCGTGGGCGCGCAGGGCGGCGTCGAGGGGCGTTGTCTGCACGGGGTGGTCATTGACCGTCTCAAGCGTGAACATGAGGTGCTTTTCGCGCTTCAGCGCGGCGGCGAGGGCGGACAGGGCGGTGGTGAGCCGGTCCGTGTGGGCGGGGTCGTCCGGATCGAGATAGGTCAGCAGGGTGCGGCCGCCCTGGGTGAGGTAGAAGGCCAGGCGATCGCCGGCGATGACGACGAAGGCGCCGGGTCGGCGCGTCGGGCGGGTCGTGGACGGGTGCGGCGGCCAGGGCAGGATGGTGCCGAACGGGTTGGCGGGGTCGGCCGCCGACAGCGCGATGGCGCGCGGTGCGGTGGTGGGGTGCTCGGCATGTATGCGCAGGCGGTCGATGGTTGCGCGTTCGGCGAACTGCGCGGCGCCCAGCCCTTCGACGAAGCGGCCGCGCAGGATCTGGCCGGCATCTTCCATACTGCGGAAAATCGGCTGGAGGGCGGGGAAGCCGCCGGGCACCGCTTCCGCGATGGTGGCGCCGCGGGTGACGATGCCGTAGCGGTCCAGAAGGCCCTCGGCCAGGGCCAGTGCGCGGGCGGTGTCGGTAACGGCTTCGCGGGGGAGCAGCGACCAGCGGCCCGACAGGGTGGGGTCGCCCGATGGGCGGGCGAAGGCAGCGCCGTGCAGGCCCCGGTGACGCCGTGATCGCTGGATGGGGCGGGGGCGGTGGGTCGTGCGGGCGCCGGAACGGGCGCGCAGCGGCGACCAGCTATCGGTGGTGACGTGGCCGGTCCAGGCGAGGTCCCATAACGCCGTATCGAGTTCGGATGCCGTCAGGATGGGGTTGCTGACCCAGTCGCTGTCCGGCTCCGCCGCCAGCCGGGCGGGGGCCAGCGCGGCGAGTTGGCGGGCGAAATAGGCGCCGCCATCGGCGAGAATGGCGAGGATGGCGCGCTGGAGCGGCGAGAAAGCCGCCATGCGGTCGGCATCCGGTGGAGGCGGCAGGGTTTCGGCGGCGAAATCGCTTGGGTGCAGGGACACCAGCCCGTCCTCATTGCCGGGAGTCGCATGGCCGCACCACAGGACGGTGCCGTGGCTGAGCAGTTCGTCCAGCATCGCAGGGGTGTAGTCGGCGATGCGGGCGCGCAGGATCTGGTTCTCCCACAACGCGGCCGGCAGGGGGACGCCGGCCAGTTGCTCGATGACCCTGACGACGCCGTCGATGCCGGCGAGCGGGTGCCGGCCGGCGGGGGCGGTGGCCAGGGCGTGGCGTTCCAGCAGCAGGCGGGTATAGGCATCCTGCCCCGCCGGGCGGGTTGCCGCGCGCGCGGCGTGCAGGGCGCGCAGGCGCAGGCGCTTGAACACGTCATCGGCGACCCACTCATGGGTTGCCAGCGGGTTGGGGGGG